>AP018325.1 GCA_003990705.1 Nostoc sp. HK-01 | reverse complement strand
CTGACTTTTCACGGGATGTGGAAAAGGGAAGGTGGTTCGCGTAAGACTTACGCGAACCAATGCTAGAGAATTAACTTGTGATTTTAGATATTGTCGTGGTAGGTGTGTAAATGAGCGCAAATGAAAATATTAGAAAAGAACCTGTATGGGGAGTGTAACTTTGGAGACAAACGTTTAACTCAACGAGCAGCATCAATAGGTGAACTTTTATCGGTAAAATATGGTCAGCCTTTATCAAAAATATTTAAAACTGCCAGTGACCTCAAGCGTGGTTACGAATTTTTCTCGAATCCAAAAACCAGTTTTGAAAAGTTGACTCAACCTTATTTTAAACAAACAGCCCAAGAAATAAACGGCACTCCTGTAGTGTTAGCTGTAGGAGATACAACTTTTTTAGATTACAAAAAAATATTAGATAAAAGAGAAGAATACGGCCCAATAGGTAATGGCGGAAATGGATTAATTCTACACAGTTGTTTAGCTTTAGAGCCTGATTTTGGACAACCTTTAGGGCTATTGTGGGAGAAGCTGTGGCATAGAGAGCATAAAGCACCACAACCGAGTAATGAAACTCAAGAACTTAAAGAAGATCGTCTAAAAAAAGAGCGAAAAGCTAAGAGAAATAAAGAATTTAAAGAAAAAGAATCTTATCGATGGGTTGAAGCTTTCTCAAAGATAGAAAAACAATTTTCTGAGTTAGAAATTCCAGTAGGGGGATTATCATCGAAGATAATTCATGTTTTTGATAGAGAAGGCGATATTGCAGAAGTATTCGCTCAAATCAGTCAAACTAAAAATGCAGGTGTAGTAGTCAGGGCGGCACACAACCGTTGTTTAGAAGGCGAAAATGGTCATCTATGGTCATACGTAAATTCCACTCCCGTCCAGTTTGTTAAAGACGTTGAACTAGTCGAAACCAAAAAACGTCATGCCAGAACTGCCACCTTAGAAGTTAGATATTGTCCAGTATCAATTAGTCCTCCCGCACGGCTAAAAAATCAAGGCAGTTTTCATGTTTATGCAGTCTATGCCAGAGAAATTAATTGTCCAGAAAATGGTGAACCAGTAGAGTGGATGCTACTAACTACTGAGCTAGTTGATTCGGAGCAATCAGCAACTCAAATTCTCCGTTGGTATACGTACCGTTGGCGGGTTGAAGAGTATCATAAGATTCTAAAATCTGGTTGCCAAGCTGAAAGCTATCGATTAGCTGGTGAAAGTATGTCAACAATGTTGGGATTTTTAACTGTGATTGCCGCGCAGTTATTACGAATGACATATTTGTACCGTAACTGTCCGCATCTTGACGCTAGTGTGGTGTTAACAAAAGAACAAATGGATGTATTGATAGCTAGTAGCCCACCTAAACTGAAAAAAGATATCGAATTTACTGTTGACTGGGCAATCCGCGCTATCGCCCGCCTGGGAGGATACCTAGAACATCGGAAAAACAGTGCCATCGGTATACAAGTTTTATGGAGAGGTTGGTTAGAGTTAGAAACCTTGTGCCAAGGTTGGCTACTACACCAAAATCTTAAATAATGCGTTCCAAAAGCTAAACACCTGCCTGATTCCATCAGAAAATAATTCGCGGATATTATACGCGAACCAAATCGGAGTGTGTTATATGCCCCTGTCGCCAAAATCTTCAATTCAAGATGATTTAGCCAAACGTATAGACGCAGTAGCCAAAACCAAACAACGTCTTGAGCAAGAAATTCATTCAATACTCGCTTCGGGTAAGGTCGCTCCCGCTTCCTGTTGGATTGTTCGTTACCAAGCTAAGGGGCGGACTGATAATTATTGGTATTACAAACTACAGGCATCTTCACCAATTTTTCCTACAAAGACTGATGGTAAATTGTCTCGATATCAGCATTTAGGTAAATCTGGTAGTCAAGCTTACATAGATGCTCTTGAACAAATTACCCGCCGTGCCAAAATTCAAGCTTTAGATCGATCAATTGAGTCCCTCAACCTTGGGCTGAAAGATTTAATCGAAGAAACTTCTAAATATCGCCAACCATAAAAGTTAGTTCGCGTAAATTCTCCGCGAACCACTTCTCCTTTTCCACATCCCGTGAAAAGTCAGGTATTTGATTCGTCCAAGTTTCTCTCTCCTGCCTCACCCCCTGACGTAGTAAAGCAATTTCTTCTCTTAACTGCGCCGCCTCTCTCGCCGCCGCCGTAGCTTGGCTTAGTGTCTCCTTATTCGCCTCAGATATAGCCGAGACAGTCGCCATCCCTACCTCTTTAATTCCCTCAGCAAAACCGGAACTTACTGACTCTAAATTTCCTCTAATGACTCTCGCCTGCCTTTCTTGCGTTGAACTTAGTTCACTTATTGCTTGCTGAATTGACTCTATACTCGACTCTGTTTGAGACTTATACTCATTCATCAATTCGGCTAACTCCGAAGGAGCCGTTTCTAACAATACCCGCATCTGTCCCGTCAGTGCCAATACCAAAAACATCGGGTCTGATGGGTCTAGCTCACTCACCTGGATTATCTGATATACTTTCGCCTTAACTTCTGGTGACTCCCCAGCCAAGCACATATCTAATACTTCTAGCGTTTTGCTATTTAGAGTTTTCATACTAGATACCTAATTTTTCAAAAGTAACTTCAGCCAGCTTGAGAAAATTTGCTAGTAACGCTCAGTCAAGACTTACAAAAGTCTATAATGCTTTTTCTTGCTAAATCTCAGATATACCTATCAAATTTTTTGACAGTTTTATATCTAAACTTTATACATAATCTAGATAAAACCTTATACAAATTTCTCAAAAATAATCTCTTCAATTGCTGACCAAGTACCACACAGCACTACACTCATTAGTCTGAAATATCTCGTCAGCATAAACCCCACACCTAATACTGATTAAACTCAGATGCAATATCTGCATTTGATTTATCAGGTTTTTGAGTTTGTCGCTTACTCCTAGAGGCAGATTTTCCAGAAGGAGGTGTACTCTCTACTGATGACTGCTCTTTTTCTGGTTCTGTCTGAGGAGATTCTTCAGTTAACCCATCTGTTGTTTGTGCTGCTGATGATTCTGTGACTGTCCCAGTTTCCGAAGCACTCGCTTTACCTTTCCCTGATTTATTCCCTCGCTTCTTTAAACTTTTCTCCTTCTCAATTTCAGTCAAGTATTGCTTCAGCGTTGCTGCTGAAATGCTGATTTCTTGTTTCTCTAGTATTTCTGCTAAATCTTGATAGCTATATCCTTTCTTCAAAGCTGCCTGTAACTTTTCTCTCAAAAAGTAAACACTCTCTCGTAGTGATAACTCATCTTTGTTCTTCTCTTCGAGCTTATCCAGTTCTGATAAAGTTGTTTGTAGTTTTTCAATAGGAATCTTCTGTCCTGGTTTTGTGCGTACCATTGGTTTTGTGACAACGCCTTAAAATCAAACTAATCCTACCATTACCAGCAGACCAGCATTTTCTTAAAGAATCTCTGTTAATCAAATGTAATCAAAGACCCCAGAGCCACCTAGTTAGCCCAGAGGTCTTTCCTTTTCCCAGTAGTAGATTTATCCCCCAAAACCCGCGCCGGAGCTACTGAAAGAGTGCGGTGAGTGCCGGGGTTATATTGTTACTCACTCCACAATTTTGCCCCTGGCGGGGTCGCTGCGCTCAAAATTGTTCGTTCGCCCTGCGGGGCATACCCCCAGTATACCCGTTTGGGTTACAGTAATTACAACTACTGGGAAAGAGAGAGGGTATGGCATACGGGATTTGTCGCATCCAGAAACTCAAAGCTGGCTCTCTTGGTGGGTCGGGCAGACACACCAATCGGGAACGCTACACCCCCAACGCCGACCCCACAAAACAGCACATCCGCATCATTGGAGAGCCGGACAGCATCAACACCCCAAATCTCGAAACTATTGTCAGGGAAAAAATTGGCAATCAGACAATTCGCAAAAATGCTGTGATGGCTGTTGAATTTCTGCTGACTGCCAGCCCGGAATATTTTCGACCCGATGACCCAGGCAGAGCCGGATATTATCATCAACAACGACTAGAGGACTTCCAGAAAAAAGCCTGTGAATGGCTAATCAATTCCTACGGCGACCGCATAGTTAGAGCCGAATTACATCTTGATGAATCTACACCCCACATTCACGCTTATATGGTTCCTCTGGATGAAAAGGGTAAACTCAACTGTCGCGCTTTGCTTGGTGGTAGTCGTCATCGCCTGAGTGAATTGCAAGATAGTTTCGCTCAAGCTGTGGCTCCCTTGGGACTTGAACGGGGCATTAAAGGCAGTTTAGCCAAGCACACAAGAATCCAACAGTATTACTCTGCTATTAACAAAGCTCCTGATATTAATCTCGATAGCGAGACGATGAAACAACAGGTAGCTGACCGACAACGGGCATTGAAAAAAAGTGCAGTTATGGAGAAGACTGCATCTCATCTTGCCCAGGAGAATCAACAATTACAACTGCAACTATCTATTGCACTAGCAGAGGCTAAGAAACAAAAACAAGAAGCTGTTAACTGGCAGAAGAAATATCAGGATTTAGCTAATACTGTGCGTGACTTTCCCCTGGCAGAAGTTGCATATCAACTTGGTTTAGAACCAGACCCCAAGGATAAACATAAATGGCATAACACGGAACACATTATCAATATCACTGGCAGCAAGTTTTATGACTGGAAGGCTCTTAAAGGTGGTGGCGGTTCAATTGATTTGGTGATGCACGTTAACCAGTATGACTTTAAGCAGGCTGTGACTTGGCTGAATGACCGTCTGGGTGAAGGAGCGATGTTAGAGGCCACCCGTTATTATGCTAAGGAGGTTGTTCTAACTCAACCAGTACCATTATTTACTCCGCCTGTTGTTGATGCTGAGAAATGGCAGCAGGTGAGAAACTATCTGAGAACTGAGCGTCAATTGCCTAGTAGTTTGGTTGATGCCCTGCATGAGCAGGGGTTGATATATGCAGACAACAAACAAAATGCTGTGTTCCTGCGCCGTTCTCTGGATGGTCAAACAATCACTGGTGCATCTCTGCGAGGGACGGCGGGTACAAATAACAATTTTAAAGGGTTAGCTCGTGGCTCTAAGCGGTCTGATGGCTGGTTTTATTTCCTGCGCGGGGGACAGTCTAGCGACCCTGTGCAACGGGCGGTACTGGTGGAATCTGCGATTGATGCAATGTCAATTGCTGTTTTAGAACGGACTGATTCGCGCCAGACTGTTTATTTATCTACAGATGGTGCTGGTCATATCCCTGTGGACTTTTTACGGGCGTTGCCAGCAAAGTCTGTGATTGTTGCTTATGATCATGACGCTGCTGGTCTTGAGTTGGCACAAAAGGTCATGTCTGTGTTGCCTAATTCGGTTTGCAAAGTCCCTAATGCTAAAGACTGGAATGAGGAATTGAAGAATTACCTCAATTTTGAGCAACAGCAACAGCAGCGACGGCAGCAGCAACCCAGAAAACAACAGCACCGGGGTTTTAGTCTTTGATAAGCCAGACACGACTACCGATTTTGAATTATCGGAATTTGAATCATAAACTCTGCACCTTTGCCAGGAGTCGATAAACACTCTAGCCTGCCACCATGTTTTTGAGTAACAATTTCATAACTAATTGACATTCCTATCCCTGTACCTTTACCGACTGCTTTTGTGGTGAAAAAGGGATGAAAAATTTGTTTTTGAATTGCTTCCGGAATACCTGGCCCATTGTCCGCAATCGCAATTTGCACCCAGTTTGAATCTATTTTGTCAGTACGAATATTAATCTGTGGATTTGGGATTTTTGACTCTTCTAAAGCATCAATGGCATTAGCCAAAATATTCATCAATACTTGGTTGAGTTGTCCTGGATAACACTCTACCCAAGGCAAGTTACCATAATCTTTGATCACTGAAATCGCTGAACGTTCTGCTTGTTGTTTGAGACGATGTTGCAAAATTAACAAAGTGCTGTCAATACCTTCATGAATATCTACTGTTTTAAATTCGGCTTCATCCGTGCGTGAGAAGTTCCGCAGCGATAACACAATCTGGCGAATCCGATTTGTACCAACCTTCATCGAATCAAGCATCTTTGGCAAATCTTGCTGCATAAATTCCAGGTCAATTGCCTCTGCCTCATCTAAAATTTCCGGTATTGCTTCCGGGCAGTACTGTTGGTATAACTGCACAAAATCTAGGAGATTTTGCGTATATTCTTGTACATGAGTTAGATTACCGTGAATAAAATTAACCGGATTATTAATTTCATGTGCCACCCCTGCTACCATTTGCCCTAAAGCTGACATCTTTTCACTTTGCACTATCTGAAGTTGGGTACGCTGTAGTTCTTCTAAAACATTTTGCAGATGTAGATTTTTTTCTTTGAGTTCTTCAGTTCTTTGCTCTACCTTTTGCTCTAATTGTTCGTTAGTTACTTGTTCTTGGTGTAATAGTTGTTTAACTGAAGCAATTAGTTGATTAAAAGATTGGGCTAGAATACCAATTTCGTCATCACGCTCAATTGGAACTTGTAACTCAAAATTAGACTCTTGGGTGGAGCGGCGGGCTACACTAGTCAGTGTCTGAATCGGATGAGCAATTGCTCTACTAGTTAATATTGCTAGGAAAATTGAAATCGTAACTGATAATAAGATACTGCCAATTACAAATTTTTGGGCAATACTACTAGATTCCTCAGATAATTCTTCTGCTTTGTTAGCTTCCTTATAGCAGTCTTCAATGATGCTCACCAAATCGTCAGATATGCCATCATATTTAAGTGCCAACTGGCTGTTAGTAAATTCCAGTAAGATTTTCTGAGCTTGTTCAATATCTTTTGGTAACGCCAAATTCAAAGATTGAATTTGCTGCATTCGACGGTCTAATTCTTGAAAGTACAGTGATGGAACATTGTTATAAGTTTGTAAAAATTTAGGGATTTCTCTGCTGTGTACTTCTCCCAAAAAGTTAGATTCTTTAGCAATAAAAGTTTTTAATTCTCTCGAAAAATGCTCTATTTCACGCTTATGGTGCAATAAATGAGCGTACTCATGTTGATACTCTTTTCGATTTTCCATCAATGGAATTAATTGTTGCTGGTGAGTTCTTGCTTGCAGAATCCCAGTTTGTAAACGATGCAGTAGTTCAACTTCGTCGCGGATGAATGCTTCTCGCTCGTCAGCCAGCTGATGATAGGTGTGTCCAATTCTAAAACCTGCAACTGTTCCAGAAACAGCAATCCCTAATGCAATAGCATATCCCAGACTAATCCTCTGCCCAACACCCAGCCTGATTTTTCGCATAAAATTTTTGCAATCTCTAAGGAAACTGTTAATTACAGGATTCCCTGGAAATTTCTTTATTTAACGCCAAACTGCTTAATAGTATTAAAAAGAGCGTTATCTAACAAAATTAAAGATAAAAGATTCATTAAAACCTAGCAACTTTCCACCAATTTTTTAGTTTGGCAAAGATTAATCTCTATATACCTACATCATTATACATAGCCATATTTTAGAAAATTGGTACTAACTCTTGAGCATGATTAACTTTAAACATTTTATTCTCGGCACAAGTCTTGTTTTATTACCTCTGTTGTCCAACTTGAGTGCCTTTGCACAGAATCAATCACAAAAAATTGAGTTAAAGGTTTATAGCCAAAACGAACAAAAACAAAGCTGTCCAGAGAAAGTGATTGTCACTGAACAAACCCGTCCTTATCAAGAAGGCAGTTTTACTACAGATGGCTCTGTTAACCTGAGTGCCTACGCTAGTAACATCTCTATTCTTACTAGTAATCAATTTAGCGTTACATGGGTGGGTAAACTTAAACCGAGATATGCTAAATGCTTGGCATCTGCTGGCATGGCCAAGGTTGATGGAGAAGACTACTCAGGAAACCTAAATTATTTACGTATGCACTTTGTCAAAGGCAAGGTTTACTTTATTTTGGACATGGCAGGCGGCTTTGATCCTAATGATTATCCTTTAGTCGTGGTGAACAAAAGCTTAAAGAATGGCAATCCTACCTGGAGTTGGGGCGGAAGTGATTAGAACTTAAATTACTTCAAGCTTTCAAGCAGCTACAAAAACATAGCCAAACTTGGTTATGCAGCTAAATCTGACTCGTTCAACTGCTGCAACCTTCGGAGTGATTCTTGCTCTCTGAGGTGGGCAAACTTGAATGCTGGTAACCCGTAGTGCTTGGCGAGGGAAGTTTAGTTAGGGTGTAAATATGAAGTCTAAATTAATCACACAAAAATTTGGATAATTTAAATAATGACAATTATTTTAATTTATATATCTCATTCATTAGATGACACACACTTAATGCAGTTGCGCCCATCCAATTTAGCGGCATATAAAGCCATATCCACTGCTTGCAGTAGCTCATCTCTAGTTTTTCCATGATCTGGGAACACGCCCACTCCACCGGAAACTGTCGTATATATTTCTTTACCTGCAAATTTCCGCCGTGTCGCTTGAATTGCTAACCTGATTTGTTCAGCCCGTTCAAACGCTTTCTCAAGTTCCACCCCAGGTAAAGCTATGACAAACTCTTCACCACCATATCGGCACACAATCTCCTGGGAATCAACATAGTCGTGCAGCATCTGTGCAAATGCTTGAAGTACTAAATCCCCAGCCTGATGACCGAATGTATCATTAATACTTTTAAAATAATCAATATCCATCATAATTAAAGCAACTGAAACCGAATCTTGAGTTGCTTGTACTAGTTGTTTCGGGAAAATCTCGTCAAAATAACGCCGATTGAATAAGCCTGTTAGCGCGTCCCTAATAGCCTGTTCCCGTAGCTGGGCTTGTAAGGTTTCGATTTCTTGTACCTGTTTTTGCAAACGTTGATTTACCTGTCGCAGTTGGGATTCAGCTTGATAGCGTTGGGTAATGTCACGCAAAACCAGCAGCCGGCCTGTTAACTGCTTGCGCTGATTGTGTAATGGAGTAATTAGTAACTCTATATAAATGAGAGTTTCTGAATTTATAAGTATCTCTGTTTTGGCGTTTTCATGAGGATGGTATAGCCGGACAATTTCTGGCCAACTTGTCAGAACTTGGGCAACAGGTTGTCCTATATGCTGCTTTTGCACCCCAATTAAACGTTTTGCTGCCGGATTCAGATCAATAATGCGATTTTTAGCATCTAGCACCATTAAACCGTCACTCATTCTTTCAAGCAAAGTTTCTCTGGCTATGGGAACTAGATCAAA
Organism: Nostoc sp. HK-01; assembly: GCA_003990705.1. GTDB lineage: Bacteria > Cyanobacteriota > Cyanobacteriia > Cyanobacteriales > Nostocaceae > Nostoc_B. Next base: position 19,885 of record AP018325.1, on the reverse strand, counting down.
CATTCGGAAGCGAAACAGGCTCACAAAATGGAACAGTCCAGTCAGCATGAAACTCATAGGAGTAAGATTTAACCCAGCAGGAGTTAGGCTGAACATATACAGAGTTGCTCCTAATAGTGGTAATACTGCACCTGCTAATGCCATACTTGACTGCCAACGATACAGCACTGATGGCAATAAGACTTTCTTTACCAGCATTACTACCCCTGTAAGTGTGTAGACATAAACACAGCCCATCACCCAAAAAAAACCTAAATTATGTTGATAAATCACATAATTAGTTCCGTTGGGATCTGGCACAAAGCCTGACCAGACTAAACCATGCCTTTCGTTTGTTGCTACTAACACCACATTGAAGATAGGAATTACCCAGAGCAACGCTATCTTTCTAGCTGTTAGCCAACGATTTTTGTTTGTGAAGTGCATTACAAATATCAGGAAGAATGTAATTACACTCCCTGAACCAACGTACTCCAGCTTTGACCAAAATATTTTATCTGGCAGCATAATAGCAGCTGCTTCCATTGCTGCCACTGTAGCGTATCCCGCTATTGCTAACATCATTGCTATGAAAGCCTTACTAGCCGAACAAATTGACTGTCGCTGCCAAGCTGCAAAGGCAACAGTAGCTGAGATGATTGCAGTAACGCTCAAAATTACAAAGTAGAGATTGTACTGAAGAAGCATGGTGATGCAGCATTCAAAAGCTTATTTCAACCTTATTGGATCAGTTTGAGCTAGTTATAGGCATTAAGTAATCCTCATGTTGAACTATGCACATTAATCACCAGTAGTTTTTATCCAAGGTAATCTAGAGTACTGCAAAAACACATTGTCCGTATCATAAATAGCAATAAGTTTAATGTGTCTTTAATGTGTTCCACATTGCTGGCACATTGCTGGCACATTGTTTAGCAGTATTAATAATGTGCTATTAAAGCGTTCTAAGGTTTAGGCAATTTATTAATACCGTAAATAACAGTATTAAACAATGCTGTAGTAAAGCTAATAACAGCACTTGGTACATTACTAATAAGGGAGAGTGCAGTATTGGCAATGTTTAAGTAAGGCATTCCACTGTACACGCACATTGTAAACACCTTGACTAACTGTGAGGGCAATGTATGGAAGAGGCTGATAGCAAGAGCGTACAAGTCACAGTCTATTTACCAAAGGATGTGCATGAGCAACTCAAAAGCTGGATGGAAAAGAACTACCAGCGTTCAGTTTCCTCTGCCGTCTCGTTGATTGTCGAACACTTCCTTCAAAAAGATGGCCGCCCTCTGGGAGATATCGACCTTGGGCCAAGGGTGGCTGCACTAGAACAAGAGAATCTTCCCCCTCGGCTTGCCCTGATAGAACAGCAGATGCAGCAGCTAAGGTCAGCCCTGATTGCAGCTGGAGCTATCAGCCTAGCTAGTGGGGTAGAAGAACATCTGGCAGAGAACACCAGTATTGAAGGCGGTAAGTTCCTTTACTCAGTCAAGGAAGCCAGGGAGGGCTTGAGTAAAACCGAAATCATGCGCCGTCTGGACTTGACCCCTACTACCCTCAAGCGGTTGACTGAAACTGAAAGAACGACAGAAGAGAAATATTTGGCTAAAGTCACTGGTTGGCAGTTGGGTAGTGGTGAGCGTCCAAAATTTTTCCCGCCGCCGTCCAATGCACAAGGGCAGGATTAATTTAAAAAAAGCTTTTCTCAGTATGGCAATTTTTAGGTAATAAAACTGTTCAGTGTGCCACGGCAGTTTTATGGTAAATGTATGGTAAATCTATGGCAGTTTTATGGTAAATCCATGTCACTTTCATGTAAAAGTCTTGGGCGGTCAAAGTTTGAGATGTCAAGGTTATGTTAAATCCTTGGTAAATCTATGGTAGTTTCATGGCAAATTCATGGTAAATCTATGGCAATTTTTTCAGCTTTTGGCTGAAATGCTTGAAAAATCGTTGCCGCTACAGCAAACACTGCTCTTTTACATTGCCTGTACATTGATTAGCAGTAGTTTTAATGTGCCTCCCATGTGAAACACATTACTGACACCTTGCCTGTACATTGGATTAGCAGTAGTTTTAATGTGCCTTCCATTTGAAACACATTACTGACACCTTGCTTGTACATGGGTAAGCATTATTTTTAATGTGCTGTTACTGTGAAACACTTTAAACACACCTTGCCAATGCCTGGGTCAGTCCTACCATCACGTTAAGGGCGAGGAAGCACTAACGGGCGGCAGGGGAAACAGAAATACAAGCAAGTACCAAGAGCTTCACTGATAACGGCGGCCATTTCTTAGGTGCGTTCATAGTCGCTGGAGATCATCAGGAGTGACCATGATTGTGCTAGAGCCAAGGTCAATAAAGTAGTTAATGCCAATTGTCCCGACAATTTCACCTTCTACCCCTTGGTAAACAGCCTTATCTCCTACTTCAAGTGCCATAAGTGACGGTTCGATTAGCTCTTTATCCGTCACAGTGACGGATGGCGTGACGGTTGAAACTGTTGGTGGTGACGGATTGACGGATGTGATGGGTACTGTACCCGGCTGTGCCTCATTACTAGGGATATTCCTGTTTTCACAAGAGGAGGTAGTTTTTTGGGTTTTTTCACTGGTAAATAATCCATCACTTCCGTCACTTCCGTCACTGGCAAGGGTTTCACCCGTCACCGACCCATCACTCAATCCGTCACTATTCATCACTGACTCGTCACTCATGGCAGCTTTACCAGTAACAAATCTTGGTAAATGTTGATTTCCGTAGTGTCTGAGGTCGATGCCTGTAATGTATGCGCCTTGGTTGTCTCTACCCTTAGCAATGTCGCTTAGTCCCAACTGGTTGCGGCAGACATCGATTAAGCACTCCGAAAACCGTCTCAGGGACACAGCTTTACTACCAGTCCCACTCATCCAACGGCAGTAACTAGCGTAAAGATAATGTTCGGCGGGCTTGTCGAGTGTGCCGACGTAGGTTTTTGCTTTGGGGTCATAAACCGCACAGTTATCTAACCAATCGGCTAAGGGGTTGGTATCTAGTAAAAACTCGCCACTGAATGAGGCAAGGGAACTGACGCTGTTGGCAGTGTCAACCACCAATTTCACCATCTCGTCATCCGGCATTTCCAGCACCCACTGTAATACCCCCGGCAAATATGGCTCAAATTCCGACTCTAAATTTCGCCGCAGATGGGGGGGGATTTGATTCAAGAAGGGAACTGTTAGCCTTCGTCTTTTTAACCCACTGGTGTAGTCGTTGCTTTGAATTGCTTCATTGGCAGCAATCATTACCATCCCAGGAAATTTAAAACCTTTGGTTTGTTGTATGCCCTTACGCTCGTTTCTGATGATATCTTCGCCTGTAATCGCCTTGAGATTACTGACATCACCACCGTAGCGTTCCGAATCGGTAATTAGTACCAATCGCTTACCGTAGAGTGAAGCTGTCTCAAATCTGTTGGCTTCCAGTTGTTTGAGTGTAGTCACAGCTGTATTATCAATACCTACTAGGGCAGTAGCCAGCCATTGAAATGTACTTTTACCACTACCACCAGGGCCAATACATTCCAAGAATCGATGTAAATCAGCCCTGCCTGTAACTATGGCTTTCAAGTAGGCTCTGAGCAACTGTACTAAGATAGCGTCAGCCATCATGGTTTCACTCAACCAATCGGTTACTTTCTGGCAGCCGATTATCCTGTCTGACCATTTGTAGGGCAATTGCCACAGGAAGCGATAGCCACTAGCATGGGGCAGTAGCTGCATTGTCTTCGGGTTAAGCACACCGTCCATTAGTGGAATTAAACCCTGTTGTTCTACCCATTTCTCGACGGCTAGGTGATATTTGAGAAACTTAATGGTTCCGGCTACGAAGTCATGCTTAAATGTTGCTCCAATTCGGGCTTTGGCTTCTGTGGTCACAAGCCTGCCAACGGTTTCATCCGGTACTTCTGACCACATTCCGACTTTTTCGCGTTCGTACCAGTACCAGCACTTATTACCAACGTGCCAAGCTAGTTTTTCACGGTAAGTTTCTGCCACTTCCTCAGCTAATGAAGATTGTGTCCACTTTTTAGCTGATGGCTGATTTGATGGCTGGATTAAATTTTCGAGTTTAGCAATTTGTTTGTCTTGAATTGCTCCCCTGATGTCATCAGGTGTTGCACCGTCTTCTATCCAGTCTTTAATATCCAATCCTCCATTTTTCGGTAAGTGTGTCCAGTAAAACTTGCTGGGTGGGGCATACAACCACTTAGCATCAGGGAAGTCTCTATTAATATCTTCCATGTGCTTCAGCCCAGGCTCATCACGGTCGGGACAGAGAACTAGGTTAGCACCCTCTAAAGCTGCTTTGTAGTCACCATAGGAGCGATACTTGCCAGCACCGCCGATGTTGGTAGTAGCAGCTATATCTCTTGACCAAAGGCTATCGGCTACACCTTCACCCTCAACCATATATATAGATTTACCTGCTGCGATCGCATCTTGCACTTCGGCATATCGATAAATGGTGACTTGTTGTTGGTGGGAGCGTTTCAATTCGGGCGGAAAATCCTTAGCTTTAACCCAACGTGTACCATTCCAATATTCTTGAAAGACATCTTTATCTCTGGTCTTCCCAGGACGAATGACGACTACCTTAATTAACGGATTGCCTGCTGTATCGGTGTAAACGTACTCTTGCTTGCCTTTTTTACGTGGCGATTTTTTACGTGTGGCTAGTGCATAGTAGGGCTTACCGTTGCGATCGCTCTTCGCTGTCCTCTCCCACCCACTAGCGGGTTCAGCATCTCGGTTGCACACTGTTAATTCACCGATTGAATAGCACCAGTCTGGTTTGCCGCAGTGGGGGCAGGGGTTAGTTTTGGTAACTTCTGTCGGTTTGTCTGTGGTTGGGCGAGATGCTATCTCATACTGCCCAGTAAGTTCAATTGGTTGAAGTGTAGAGTTGGTAGCCATCACAAATTTTCCCTCAATTAACTGGTTTTCAGTATTTCGAGGGGGTTAACGCACTGCTACACCTGATATCTATGAGATTTACTGCTTTGCTTGTTTAAACTTTGTTTTTATCTGGCAATAAGATTATTAAATTTATTTGCCAACAGAACTTTGTAAATTGCCACAGCAACTCGTATAATATGAGTAAGCAGCGCGGAATGATCTCTGTTGCCAATTAGTGGTTAGAGCTTCCAACTTCGTTCCACTTCTTTGGTTTTTGAGAGATAAACCCCGCTCGCAAGTATTTAAATCATTAACTTTTACTGTCTGGCAAAGTGTTCACTACTTAGTAACGCTTTGTCTTTTTAGTTTTGGTGGTTTTTGTATATTTACCTCCATTCCAAGCTTAATTTGTGTTCATGCCTGATCTTACAGAAATTCTGTACGTTTTATATCTAACAAGACCTAATTCGTGGCTTGAAATTACTTAATAAAAGTTGATAGTTTTTCAAGAGCCTGAGATTCTATAAGTTGTCTTCATTTATGTCACCTCTCCTCAAATTTAAAATTGGGAGAAGTAACAGGTTTCTCATATATTATATAGCTCTAAAACTCGAAAATCTAAACTGACTTTTTCTTGTCTCTTTTTGTAAGCCATTCATTAATTAAATCCCTGATTACATCTTCCATAACTAAATCATCTTCTGTGCAAGCAAGCTTGAAAGCTTTGTGAACTTCTCGTGGCACTCTCGCACGGACAAAAACAGAGTCATCTTTATTGGTTGATGGTCTTCCTGGTTTTTTCTTCTCCTCCATAGCTCAAATACTCATTAATTAATTTTCTCAATTATCGCCAAAGCATAAGTAAAAAACATTTTTAGAGTATTCGAGTATTCGAGCTATAATAAAGTTGTAAGCCAAAAACAGTCACCCAACAAAGGCAATAGAAGCCAGAAAGTGATGTTTAGGCTTGCCGAAAACTGGATGTGTGGATTTAAGGCACTTCAGGCTTTAAATTCTTCAAAGCCAGATAATTAAAGACTTTTACCAACCATCAGAACCATGACAACCACATACACCAATGCCACAAATTGGCTAGTTCAAGCAGACCAGCTTGCCAATTCTGGGCTAACTGCCTTAATTGCAGGTAAAGACCCCGGTGCTGGGTATGGCAAGGCAATTTACGGTGATTTTTCTGTCACGATGCCATCTGCATACTCATTTGTTCGCAACCGCAACATTCGCCACCACGAAACCATATCGAAAGATGGCGCATGGGTGCATTACGTCGAAGGGAAGCGTCTGGACTTGAAAGACACGCAATTCTTTTGGGGCAGTGCAGCGATCGCACAAAGCGACCACACCCTACTGCACGAGGACAAAGCCAAAAAAGCAGAACTGGCCTTAGAAAGCATCCTTGCAGACTTAGCAGTTCTGAATATCCCTGATGGCATGAAGCTAGAAATTAGTTTGAGTAACCACAACCCAGAACGCTGGGGAGAAGAAATTAAACGCCGAGTCAAAGGTGTTCACACCTTTCAGCACCAACACCCCGTAAATCGTGAAATAGTCACCAAGACAGTATCCATCGTAGTCACAGGCATTTATCCAGAGGGTTATGGCAGCATTGCTCATTGTTTATTTGGTGAATCAACCCTAGCCCTTGACCCATCAGAAATTGCTATCGCCCTTGATATCGGTTCATCCACTTGGCTAATTACCGTATTCAACGGCAATGGAGCAGTGATTGACAGACACCTGATTGAAGGTGGAGCCGGTGAACTGCATTCAATGATTGCCGAAGCACTCGACAAACGAAATGACCCTATCAGTTTGATTTCTAAGGACGTAAAACATTCACCCAGCTTGGTTAATCGAGGGATTTTAGAAGGTACTTTTACTTATGGAGGTAATCACCTGACAGGCAAGAAATTTGAAAAGGAATATGCCCAGTGTCTAGATGAATGGTGGTCTAACCGCATTGAAAAATTCGCCAACTTTGTCACCTCCAGCAATTACCTAGACAGAGCGAAATACCTTGTCGCCTGGGGTGGTGGCGTTTCCCTGCCAGTAGTGGATCAAAATCTGGCTGACTTGGGATTTGTAGTGTTAGAAAACCCCCAATTCATCAATGCTTTCGGCTTAAAGCTATTAACAGAAATTTCCACAGGAGTATAAACAAGTGTCAGATATAAAGTCCTACGAATCTCGGCGTATAACCATCTCATACTTAGCAGTTTATGAACTGTGCCAGATGTTCAATATTCCTCACGATGCACCAACCCAAGCCCTGAGTGCAGCAGTAGAGAAGCTCATTTTCTCCGGTGGTATTGGTGTGCAGACATCTCCAAAAACTCAAATGCCGAATACTACACCAATTCAACCGAATAAAGCCGGATTAGCAACTATGGCTTCTCAGTTTAAGGGAGTAGCTTCATGAGTAATTTAAGCAGAGTCTATGACTCAACCCTACTGACCAATTCAAAAGTCTATCAGATTGATAGAACGCTCTATCAATACCTGTACAAAACAGGCACAATCCAGCATCCCAAATACCATTTTCGACCTCTAGCAGGTCAACGAAAGAAGGCTGATTTATTGCTCAATCACAAGGCTTTGACTACTCGCTGTTATGAGTTTTCAGGAATGTCAACTAGTGCAAGCGTCATCAGTCAAGAATCATTGCAATTATCGATTTTCTGAGGTGAATTATGAACACTCAACCACTGCCAGAATTAATTGCACAAGCCCAACAATTAGTAACCCAAATTAGGCAGCATCCACAATATCAACGCTTACATTTTGATTGTGATGTAACCCTTGGGGACGTAAGCCAATTTTTCAATACTCTGCAATGGTCGGCTACAGCTTCAACTGTTGATGTTTCGAGAGAAGGCTTTTTTCAGTGATGGGAGAGCGATTGCACGGACTGCGAATCATTGCAATCGCACCCACCGATGAATGTATCTCCGCAAATGTTGAATACACTACACAAGGATTTTACCAAAATGACGAAACCCATTGGCTACTACTGCGCTCTAACGCCTGGAGATGGCAGTTATTTAGACTGGTTGCAAGATACTTATGGTTCTTGTCTTGAGGGGATTAATCGCATCGAAAAACTGCATTTTTTGAAAGCGATAACTGACAACTTAATCACCTCTGAAATTGCTACACAGGGACAGTATTTATTGTCAGAATCAGCCCAAACAATTCAGAAACTTCAAGACGATTTGTATCAGTACACCCCAATAGGCGACCACTTGGGACTAGCAGAGGCATTGATAAATCAACTTAAATACCAACGCTAAGGAGAAGCGAGTAATGGATTTTGCAATACGTAATCCAGTAATGGGTCATGCCAGCCACATTGATGAAAAGGCGCAAACCTGGGGCGGATTTAATGCAGATATTTTGAGTTATCTTTCAGACATTAACAAGCTAGAACAGTTTGCAGATTACGCCAATAATGCTCAAGAATTATCGGACAGATTAGAGCCATTTTTGGACAATGCCAAAGTGGTTTTTGAGGCAATGGAGAAACTGACCAAGGGACAAGTAACTTGGACAGAACTAAGAAAGCAATATGGCTCTCATGTAGCAACTGCCATTGCTAAAATTCGCAAGTTAAATTCTGAGTTCGATTCAGAGATGAGCCGCGTAGATGCCCAAGACAGAGCCGACCTATTGCGAATTGACCAAAAACGTAAACACGCACTAGCTGAAGTTGCAGCCCAATTACACCACGATTTACAAGCCGAATTGTGGAGACATGAGAACAAAATCAGCAGCATAGAAAACAGACAAACCGTGCAAGCTCAACGGCAAGCAATCACAACAGGGCTGAGAGAAAAACGCCAACAACTTTTAGCCCGTGCAAGGTATGGGACAAGGGCATTAGAACCCAATTCTTCACCACAGGATGTAATACCATTTCAAGCCCAAAATTCTGCACCAACATCAAGTGTTTCCGCAACCGGAACCGTCAGAGGTTGGGGTGCAATGTTAGGTAACTTGTGGCAGAAGTTGGGCGATAGATAACTAATTAGTTGAGAGGAGTTGGCTGATGCTAGAAAGGAAACGGAATGAAGATCCTCCAAGCGTCAGCCCTTTTTTATATGAAGGGCTGACACAGACACCACAAAAACAGCAACCATCCCAACCGCAACCATTACCAGAAAATAACAGAGCTAGAACACTTAGACGTGCTGGTAATGCTTGTGAAATTGTCGCTGGTGGTTGTCTAAACAGTGCAGTAATTTTCACCTTTCATCTGTTGCAAGTTCACCCAGTTGGAATGTTCCTAGCAGTAGGCACTGCACACCTGTATTTTACTGCCACTGCAACAGGCGAAGGATTCAACAATTTCGTCACCAATTTAATGACTGGTTGCAGTGCATCACTAGCTCTATTGTGTGCGCTTAGTGAACCCATTAGTGAGTGGAATGAAGCTCGAACATCCACAAGCACGGTTAAGACTTCTATTGAGTCAATTTATCAGCCAAAAACTGCGGGTGAATCAAGTTGGTTTCACGGTGCAGGAGTGGCCATATTTATAGCGATATTAATGATTTTTCTGTTTGGTGGTGGTAAGAATAAATGAATTACTTAAGTGAGAAACATCAACAGTTAGAACAGTCCCAACAATCGGGTTTGATGAAGTGGTTTGGTCAGTTGTCAATGGATAGGAAAGCCGTTGCAATTGGGCTAAGTTTAACTGTCGGTCTTACCTCAGCTGCAATGGCATGGCTTGGGACGACCAGCGATCGCATTTACTTCTGTATTAAAACCCCGAAAAAAGCATTTGTGTGCAATGACTTGAATAACCGACCTTTCCGCATGACTCCTTACTACTGGTCACAGTGGCAGTTAGACGGAATGCCCCCCCAAGTAGTGAGAGATCCAGCCAGGGGAATCAACGGGCTAGTCAGGGCAAGCAATCCAAACAAACCAATATTTGCTACAGCTGCATTTTTGGGGTTTGCCCTAGCTGGATGGATGCTGCGCCACTGCCAGGACGAAGAACGGCAGAGGGCAGTTTTTGTGGATATTGCCCAGAAACGGGATGCAGCAAGAGCAGAAATGGCTGCACGGAGCGAGTTGTTAGACAGTTATAGAGACGTTGCAATCAAAGAAGTTGAGTTGCAGGCTGACTTAGATTTGATAGCTAATGACCGCACTGTTGACATTCAAAAAGCGGAGATTTACGCCCACACTGAAATTGAAGTGACCCAAATAGAGGCATCTGACGCAATCTTTGAGGCGCAAACTGCGGGGATGAGCGAAGAACAGAAGGCTGAGTACATTAAGCATCTGCGTGACACGAAAACGCCTTACTTGCAAGGAAGCTAGACTTTACAGGGGACGATTGACCCTAGCGATAAGGTTGCTGGCTCTGAGTCTGGAGCAATCGCACCACAGGACAATAAAACCGCATGGGTGCAAAACCTCATCAAACAAACTGCCCTTATATGGGGCAACCAGGGCGGCGGTAAATCCTGGCTGGTTCGTTATGTCGTTAAACAGAAAAAACAGGCAGGCTACCGAGTTATCGTGCTTGACCCCGACAGCAACCGCGCGGAATGGCGAGGGGTTGAAAGCTATCACTCTTGGTCGGACATCGAACAGCAGATCCGCGACTACGTTAAAGAATTAGAAGAACGTTTAAAAACCTTCAATAACTCATCTTTAAGTGAAGACCAATGGCGACAAAAACTGTGGTCTGAGGGGAAAGCTTTATCTCTAATTTGTGAGGAAGCAACCACCTACGGAGATTTTATTAAAGATGAGGAATTGCTATCAAAGTTCGGCAAGTTAGCACTGACTAAAAGCCGTAAACAAGAGATGCCTTTAACTGTGGTAGCTCACAACAATACCCAAACTTGTTTATTCGGGATTAAAGGCTTACACAATCTCGTTTCTAAAATGCTCCAGGTTGAATGTTTGGCTCTTGTTGACCCAGTTACATTACAGGCTAAATCTACAGGTCTTGCTAAGGTAAAACTTGACAGTTCTAACGAATGGCTTGATGTTATTCTGCCGACCATGACCGCTAAAATATCTGATTTCAGTTCCCCTACACCAGCAGCCGAGTCTAACCCTAACCCACCTATCGATAAAGCCACTTTAGAGCGCATTTATGAACTGGAATTTAATCTAGATAGTCCACAGACAAACGCTCATCCCCCTGAACCAGCCGAACCACAATCTGAACCACTGAACCAACCGCACCCTAATGATTCTGACGAAAATCAAAAGCGGTTCACACCATTAAAATTAACCCGTGACCAGTGCCAAGAGCTGATCAACCAACTGCGAACTGAACTGAACCAGACCGAGATCATCGAGAAGCTCTGGCAGTGCAAGAAGGGCGGTTCAGCCGCCTGGAAGGAAGCATACGCACAGTTCAAGGAGTTGATAGGAGATTGATGAACAACGTATGCTTGAGCGCATTTTTTAATGTAGAAATTCGTTGTTTATGATTTTGCAGTTTCGTTCGGTAAGACATTTGCTGTGATGGCGTGTTCTGACAGTTGTTTGACTAGGGTGTGTTTTAAAACTAAAACTATAGCCAAAGAATGATAGAAGCAAGCGTCAACATTGCAAGATAGTTATCAGCTTTCTTCTCATAGCGTGTAGCAATCCGACGAAATTGCTTCAAACGGTTGAAACATCGCTCGACCCGATTTCTTTGGCGATAAATAGATTTATCAAACTTACCGCGTCTGCGTTCGTTCGACCTACGTGGAATGGTTAAGCGAATGCCACGTCGCTGCAAATAGCGACGAATATTACCACTGCTGTAACCTTTATCACCGACTAATCGCTTTGGGCGTAAGCGAGGACGACCAACACCTGGGCGTTTGACCGCGCCTTGTGCCATTAGTTGCTCAAATACCACTGCTTCATGACGTTCACCAACAGTCAGCAAAAATGTAATAGGTTTGCCATTACCATCGCAACGCAGATGAATCTTGGTGCTAAAACCACCTTTAGAACGTCCCAAAGCCTCTCTTTGTTGTACCTGTTCAATTACAGATAACTCACTTTCGGGGTCTAGCTCCCCCTTTTTGCTCCGGCCGAATGTTGGTGGGCACGGATAACGCTACCATCTACATAATGTACTTCCCAATCCAGTTGCCCCGAAGCATCAGCTTGTTGTTGCAAGGACTGTAGAATCTTTTGCCAGATGCCACTTCTACGCCAACGGTAAAATCTACCTGCGACTGTCTCCCACTCTCCATAACGTTCTGGGAGGTCGCGCCACGGCGCTCCGGTTCGTAAAATCCACAACATACCGTTAATCATTGTGCGGTGGTCTTTGCTCGGACGGCCTGTTTTTGGTTTTTGAGCGGGAAGCAGCGGCATCAGGAGCTTCCATTGTCGCTCTGTCAAGTCGCCCCGACTTTGCGGTGGAAGGATCATAGATAAATGTTAACTTCGTTAATTTTTAGTATTCTCAACCATTTTACCGAGTTTTAAAACACGCCCTAGTTAGTGATGAGCAGGTGTTTGGGGCAGAGGCAGGCTTGGCGATGCTGTCACCAGTTGGGTAAAAGTCGGCTTATGGGAGTATCACGACATCTAAGCAGAAGTAACGACAGTAAGACATTCAACCTCTGATTAACCTACAGGCGATCGTCCTCGTTGGTGGAAAAGTGGTCTATCTGACATTGAGGTGAAACAGTCTCACAGTAAAGATTAAAACTATGTAATACATCCCTAAGATGACACCGCGTTTGCTGAAAATCTATGCTTAGATTATTGAAACAAAACTTTATACGCGTTTGTCGGTCTTCACAACAGTGGAGGTACGGTTTTCTTCAGTAATTAAATATTTGCTAGTACGTTGTTCAGCATTACACTTTTTTATAGTTATTGTTTTTATCAAAGATAGATAAAAATACTAACTGAATATAATTAATTTCAAAAGAGGATTTGTGTGTCTAAAGTTAATTGTGCAGATAGGCTAGTTATCAAGGATATCTCTGAAGATAATTGGTGTAGAATACCACATTTTGATATATATGTTAATTACTTTTATAATGCAGAACATCATCCAGAAGAGCATTTTACCAACTGGATGAAAGAAGAAAGCATCTGCTTTCTTGATTTTAAATATTATAAAATAAAATATTCTGCAAGTTTTTATAATTTGTTGTATGAAATAGAAAGTATGTTTGCAGCACTTTCTATGAGGTTGCCAAATCTGTGTTTTTCTGGATTGGATTTCTCTAAAATATCAACAAATAGCATTATATCTTTTATAGAATCAACTAGGAAAAAAGCGTGTAATCAGACTATTTTGAATAGATTGCTGCTTCCAAAACAGTTAGTTTGTGATTTGCTTTACTAAGTTATAAAAATTATGATGAATTCAAAAATTTTCAGTTTGCAGAAGAATGCTCGTCCGCCCAATGAAGAGATAAAAGATAAGGTTGCAACAGCAATCTTAGAGCATCTTGTTTCAGAGGGCAAAATGATAGACTTATCCTCTACCAATAACGCTCCTTATGACAGCTTTCAAAAAATTAATCAAAGCCAATCTTAGACTCAATATAGTAATCAGTCAGTCACCTGATGTTTTGGAACAAGTAGCTTCTCTTCCATCGGAATCTCAAATGGCTTATCAAAAAGAGGTCGTTAAAATACTACTTCAGGGTGAGTTTCCAGGCAGGTTGGTAAAAAGCAGCTTTGTTTCTAATAAAGAACTTTTCTATATTTCATTAAGTACGGGTGAGCTTGTTTATTATGAAGTAACACCCCCATATATGTCATCTACTCCTAATGATTCTTTTACATATTGTTCAATACATTTTATAGTTCCGAAACATTTAGTTGATGAGTTTGAACGAAAAACTATTCTTTCATCAATACGAAAAAATATCGATGCCTTCACTGCACCAGTGCGTCAGTTTTTAATAGCAAACAAAGTTGTTTTCTTTATATGTGGTGGTATTTTTGCATTAATTGAATATTTCTTTTAGCTGCAACTAGGGATAATGCAGAAGTATGAAGCCACTTCAAGAAAGTCTCTGCTTTTTTGTTGATTATTTTTTCTATATCCTCACTTCTGTTTTCAATCAGTGTTTGCACTTGTTCACTGTCTAACCTTTCATCTATACTCTTATTTAGAATGCCCAGCTTATGTTGAGCAATAAAGCTACTCAGCCGAAGCTCTCAAATACCTTGATATCTATAGGCTTTGACAATACTAGGTAAGAAATTGATTACTAGAATTTCTTAACCATTAGAGATTAGACATTTCTTGTGCTGAACACGAAAATTCTGCACACTTTACAGCTTTTAGTTGCTCTAATGGCCAAACGAAAATACTGTCTTGGTTATTTTTTATTTCTTGTAATTCTAGTATGATTGCGTCTGGTAATAATGGTGTAATTTTTTCCAGAGCAATTAAAGTTGGAGCGGCACTTAGCAAAACCTCAGTAATGAAATCAATAAAATCTGTCCTCCGTGACATATTTTTAGTTCTGCCATCTAAGTAAAGAGGAATATAGTCAAGAGTAATTTCAGAAAAACCGGACTGCAATGCCAAGTTAGAGAGTTTTACTCCCACATTTGGATCTCCGTTTAATTGCTCTTGGTAGCGATTGAAGATTTCCCAGTAAGTTTGAAAAGCTAGACAAGCTGGATGGATATATAAACCTGTATTAAACGCTTCTGTGCAATAAAGATTAGTACCTGATTGCATTATCCGTTTTACCTCTTTGAGGAGGGAGAGGGGATTGTTGATATGTTCTAGAACAAAGCAGATCAATGCACCATCGAATGATTGATCTGGGAAAGGAAGTACTTCCCCATGAGTAATATGTAGAGATACCCGTCCGGCTTCAATATACGGCTTGAGAAATTCGCCAGCACGTCTAATCTGTGCTTCGGAAATATCAACACCAGTAATTTTTAAATGCGGAAAATTATTTAATAAAATTTGTATTTGCGCTCCTACTCCACAACCTATTTCAATAATGTGATTGCAATTAGAAAAATCAATCTTATTGTAGATGTAAGGTTCTAAAAAAACGCTTTGTCGGAACAAGCGATCTTGTTCCTTTCTAGTATAGCCGTGAATATATTTGGTCATACATAACACGTTAACAGTATTTTCAGCTTATTAAAAAGCAATTCCAGATTCACGGTTTTCTAACATAAAATTTCTTAGTAATTAATCACTGATACCAGTTTAATTTTGTGTAATCTAGGACTTTATGCCTGCATTGACAGAAATATGATTCTATGAATAAGTTCTATCTAGTTTTTTGCATAGTCTCTAAATGTTATTAATTTAACAGGGCGGTGCTTGAAATCATGTTTTAGCAAGTGTTTGAAAATGTCTCATTTGTATAAGCTCTACTAAATCATGGTTATCTTTCTCTATCAAAATCCCTATTGACCCCTGATAAATAGTACGTACAATTATACGTAGTTACTGATTAATGTTATTAAATCGGCTTGGCTGAAAACTTATAACCTATGGCTTTTGGCAATTTTGGCAATATTTACTCAGATGAGCTAATTACTGCCACTGAGTTAAATCGGCAGCCTGGACGAATTCTAGACAAAGCTTTAGAACATCCAGTGACAATTACCCGTAATGATCAGTCTTTTGCGTTGTTGCGTCGGGAGGAAGTAACTTCTCTTGTAAAGGCAGCAACTCAAAGTAAAGCGGTTTTTGAAGCGTTAACCGTAGCTTTTTCTCTGTTACTAGGTAAAGAAATCGGCGTTGAACACCCTTATGGATGGTTAAGCGTGTTTGACACGGATGAGTTGCAAGAGTTTATCAAGGAACTAAGTGAGGCTTTTAGATTAATAGATTCCTCAACTACAGCATGGGAGATAATTGACGCGCTCATCCATGAATGGCATGAAAGTGCAATTGCCATCTCTAGCCCCGAACTGGCAGCAGCTTTTAGTGCCGAAACTGAGGAAGTCCCATTAACCCTACCGTCTATTGGGAGTGGTGTGTGAGAGAGTATGTCAGATAATCCCTCAGAAAATCCAATAGTGGAGAATATAGAGCCGCCAGAAGTTAAACTGACGGCTCCTGCATTATTTGAGATAGAAAGCACTTGGTTAGTGGTAGCTAAAAATCGTCGGGTGAATCGGGATTGGGTAGCTTTAATGCAGCGTCATCCAGAAAACACTCTTCGCTGTTATGAGGATTTATGTACTGCACCAACCACTAGACAGCCAGGGCGTGTTTTTCCTTTGAAGGGCAAACTTTACAAGGGGGCATGGGAATACGAGGTGACAAAAGGGGACAGAGTATTTTACGTTCCTGATCTTGAACAATTGAAAGTCGTTGTTTACTATGCAGGGAAACATCCTTCCCCTGCACCCACACCGTAATTCGTACCAATAAACAAGAATGAGCTACAAATATACGTGACTGTTGTTATATTTGTCAGTATCATTTAGAGAAACCAAAAAACCAGAAAACCAGAAAACCAAATAACCTCCTTTATGGTTTACCAGAAATATGGAAAATCAAAAGAAAATTGTTACTATCACTGGATACAAGGGAGGGGTGGGGAAAAGTACTACAGCAGTGCATCTTGCAACTTTTTTTAGTGAACTAGGTGAAACAGTTCTTGTGGATGGCGACCAGAACCGTACTGCACTAGCTTGGTCAAAACGCGGTTCATTCCCTTTCCTCACTGTGGATGAACGTCAAGCACTTAAAGTAATTGCCGATGCTCTGTTTGTAGTCATCGATACCCCAGCTAGACCTGACTCGGATGATTTAAAGGAATTAGCCAAGGGGTGCGACTTGCTAATCTTGCCTACAAAACCGGACATCGTGAGCCTTGAGCCAATGCTGGAGATGGTGAAAGACTTGGGGAAAGCTAACTATCGTTGCTTGCTAACTATTGTGCCTCCCTATCCCAGCAGAGAAGGTGAAACACTGCGTCAGGACTTGTTGAATGGAGGCATCCCCGTATTTCAATCGATGATCCGGCGAACTGTGGGTTTTGAGAAAGCAGCAATGGCTGGTGTTCCCATTAGGGATGTTGATGACTCACGTTTAAAAGCCGCTTGGGCTGATTACACCTGTCTTGGTAAGGAAGTTATGGAGATTTTGAAATGAGCAAGTACGGAGATTTAATTAAAAAAGCTAGAGAAACAAAACCAGAAAGCCAGAAAACCAGCGAACCAGATAACCAGATAACCATAAATACAGAAAATCAGAGTTCTGATTTAGCAGAACAAGAGCAGATGGTTAATCTCTGTGTCAAAGTCCCTATATCCCAACGTCGCTATTGGATGTCTAAAGCTAAAGAGCAAGGGATTACTGTAACCTCAGTCATTGTTGAGGCACTCATTCAAAAATTTGGAGAGCCAGAAAACCAGGGAACCAAAAAACCATAAATACAGAAAACCAGATTTCTGGTTTATCAGAGCATTCTGCATCAAGAGAGGACTGCGGGACGACATTTGACGAGATTCAATACCAACGTTAATGATAGCGATCGCTGTCATGGCAGCTATTGATGTAACAAATGATTGCAGACATCAGCCGATTGACCGAGTTTGTGTTGTCTAAACTTGAGTTTTTTCAGGGCTAAAGAGAATCAATTTAAATATAGATTTAAATCAATGCTTTTAAAAATTTATAAGGATTTTATTGATGATAAATTTAAAAGTAAGAAATAGAATTAAGAAAAAATTTGATTACTTTGCTAAAAAGCTTAAATAGTAAGTGTTTCGGGAGCCAATGGTGGGCAACAAACTTGCTCGGTCGTGCCTCGAAGCTGGGGGGGCTGGGGTGGCTGGGGGAGAAAACTGCGATCGCCACTTTCCAAAAGTAAGAAAATCTCGCCCTGAATTTCTGAGTTTTATTTGTTACAGCCGAGACTTATCAATGATTTTGAAAGCCCCGACTGAGCATCTCTATTGCGAGGTCGTACCAAGGGCGATCGCAATTGGGCAAAATTAAGTATACAGATACATACAAGACCCTTGGAGCGGAATAAAGAAATTCGTTGATTTAGGAAAAAGCTAGACTAGTTTGGATTCAATCTGGACAATCATTGCAAAACCGACCCCCAATTGTTAAGGAGTCGGTAGAAGAGAAGGTCAGTTGTTATTTACAACAAGGAGATGAAAGGCTTAACTAAACAGCCTCAAATTTCCATTTTTGAGCATTGGTGAAATTTTTACTGTATTGTTGGACATTAGCTGCATCAGCAGTGCTAGCGTTTGCTACATCTAAAGCCTTACTGCTATGTTTGGCGATGAGGTAGAAATAGCCATCACCTGCATCTTCCAACTTCCATTTAGAGTTAGTGTTATCGTCATTTCCTTTTGGCCACTGAACGACATTGGCTCCATCAGCACTACTACTACCTCCTACATTTAAAACTTTGCTACTAGTTTTATTGACAAGGAAGTAATAGCCATTTCCAGCATCTTCTAACAGCCATTGTTGCGCTCCAGATTTATTAAGAGTCCACTGTTGGACGTTAGCTCCATCAGCAGTGCTACTACTTGCCACATCTAAATATTTACCGCTATTTTTGTTGGCAAGGTAGTAGTATTTTCCGGCAGCAGGAAGTGGTGTTTTCGGAGACGAAGGCTCAATAGCAATCCAATTGATGTGCCATTCATATTGATTTGCTACTGCTGGGGTAACGGCTGTTCCACTTTGGCTGTAGCCTTGTTCCCACCTTATTTCTACTTCAAAACCTGTGGCAGTGGCATTGTAGATAGAACTAGACCCAGAGATTCCCCAATGATGGTTCTTACCCCCAACAGTTATTACGTAGGTAGGTACTGTGGTGAAACCAGCAGCGCTAGTATCAATCAAAACATAAACACCATCACTAGCAACGTTACCACCTGTCTTCCAATCAGTTGCACCTGGTGTTGTCTTGCCCGATACAATTTTTGTACCATCCGTTCCATAGGTTACTGTTAAATTCTGAGTTTTAATCGGTGTTGCTACCATGATTTGACCTCTGAAAATTACTCGATGTTGAAAGTAAATAAGTCTGCGTTTTTGTCAACGCAAAAGACAACTCAGCACAACAGCATTCGCCACAAGACATTAGTCCAGTGCGGAGTACTATTGCCGCAGCGTAAATAGTTGCTTACTTAAAGCATCTAGTTTGACCAATGCTTTGGTGGAAGCCGTTTGAAGTGCGGTATCGATACACTTCATGCTTTTAATATTTCAAATTTCTTATGAGAATGCAAGGACAGTTAAGACAGTTAAAGAACTCATTAAGACATTTTAGACAGTTAAGTAAATATTTAATAATTACTTAGTAATTTTTTAATTGCTTTATATCAATTTGATAATGTATTTCTTAATACAATATTTGACCGCAGAAATTGGCACAGTGAATTAGCTCAGAAACATTAACTCCTATTTTGATTAAATTTTAGGAATTTAATATCAAAACAATTACTGCATCTTTATGTCAATTAAATAACAGAAAAGCCAGTTGACAAATGGGTTTTAGATAAACTAAGCCACGACCGAGCAAGGAAGTTAACCAGCATTGGCTCTCATAACCCCTATAAATAGAGCTTTTGGGCAAGTCAATCAATTGGGTTTCTTACAAGGCTTTCTTAATTGAGAAATCCAAATCACTTCCTCTGCTCCGGCGGAGTCACAAGCCAAAGATTACATTGATGCTTTTTACTTTGCTGACACTTAATAATCCTGTCAATATTCCACTCCACTAAATTCCGCCCCAAAGTATTTTGGTCATTGTTGTACTTAAACAACATCACAGCCAGACCACAAGCAAACCCAGCTCCAGATGCCACCGCCAAAGCCGTCAGTGGCGTAAACCATTGAAACACCTGCATCCAGATGGCCTTCTCTTGAAACTTTTCTACCTCTCTCTTAGTTAAAGATGCAAGTTGAGTTGTATACTTAAGACTTTCAATTGGCTCAGATACCTTCTCCATCAAAGCTTGTATTTGAT
>AP018324.1 GCA_003990705.1 Nostoc sp. HK-01 | reverse complement strand
TGACTTTTCACGGGATGTGGAAAAGGAGAAGTGGTTCGCGGAGAATTTACGCGAACTAACTTTTATGGTTGGCGATATTTAGAAGTTTCTTCGATTAAATCTTTCAGCCCAAGGTTGAGGGACTCAATTGATCGATCTAAAGCTTGAATTTTGGCACGGCGGGTAATTTGTTCAAGAGCATCTATGTAAGCTTGACTACCAGATTTACCTAAATGCTGATATCGAGACAATTTACCATCAGTCTTTGTAGGAAAAATTGGTGAAGATGCCTGTAGTTTGTAATACCAATAATTATCAGTCCGCCCCTTAGCTTGGTAACGAACAATCCAACAGGAAGCGGGAGCGACCTTACCCGAAGCGAGTATTGAATGAATTTCTTGCTCAAGACGTTGTTTGGTTTTGGCTACTGCGTCTATACGTTTGGCTAAATCATCTTGAATTGAAGATTTTGGCGACAGGGGCATATAACACACTCCGATTTGGTTCGCGTATAATATCCGCGAATTATTTTCTGATGGAATCAGGCAGGTGTTTAGCTTTTGGAACGCATTATTTAAGATTTTGGTGTAGTAGCCAACCTTGGCACAAGGTTTCTAACTCTAACCAACCTCTCCATAAAACTTGTATACCGATGGCACTGTTTTTCCGATGTTCTAGGTATCCTCCCAGGCGGGCGATAGCGCGGATTGCCCAGTCAACAGTAAATTCGATATCTTTTTTCAGTTTAGGTGGGCTACTAGCTATCAATACATCCATTTGTTCTTTTGTTAACACCACACTAGCGTCAAGATGCGGACAGTTACGGTACAAATATGTCATTCGTAATAACTGCGCGGCAATCACAGTTAAAAATCCCAACATTGTTGACATACTTTCACCAGCTAATCGATAGCTTTCAGCTTGGCAACCAGATTTTAGAATCTTATGATACTCTTCAACCCGCCAACGGTACGTATACCAACGGAGAATTTGAGTTGCTGATTGCTCCGAATCAACTAGCTCAGTAGTTAGTAGCATCCACTCTACTGGTTCACCATTTTCTGGACAATTAATTTCTCTGGCATAGACTGCATAAACATGAAAACTGCCTTGATTTTTTAGCCGTGCGGGAGGACTAATTGATACTGGACAATATCTAACTTCTAAGGTGGCAGTTCTGGCATGACGTTTTTTGGTTTCGACTAGTTCAACGTCTTTAACAAACTGGACGGGAGTGGAATTTACGTATGACCATAGATGACCATTTTCGCCTTCTAAACAACGGTTGTGTGCCGCCCTGACTACTACACCTGCATTTTTAGTTTGACTGATTTGAGCGAATACTTCTGCAATATCGCCTTCTCTATCAAAAACATGAATTATCTTCGATGATAATCCCCCTACTGGAATTTCTAACTCAGAAAATTGTTTTTCTATCTTTGAGAAAGCTTCAACCCATCGATAAGATTCTTTTTCTTTAAATTCTTTATTTCTCTTAGCTTTTCGCTCTTTTTTTAGACGATCTTCTTTAAGTTCTTGAGTTTCATTACTCGGTTGTGGTGCTTTATGCTCTCTATGCCACAGCTTCTCCCACAATAGCCCTAAAGGTTGTCCAAAATCAGGCTCTAAAGCTAAACAACTGTGTAGAATTAATCCATTTCCGCCATTACCTATTGGGCCGTATTCTTCTCTTTTATCTAATATTTTTTTGTAATCTAAAAAAGTTGTATCTCCTACAGCTAACACTACAGGAGTGCCGTTTATTTCTTGGGCTGTTTGTTTAAAATAAGGTTGAGTCAACTTTTCAAAACTGGTTTTTGGATTCGAGAAAAATTCGTAACCACGCTTGAGGTCACTGGCAGTTTTAAATATTTTTGATAAAGGCTGACCATATTTTACCGATAAAAGTTCACCTATTGATGCTGCTCGTTGAGTTAAACGTTTGTCTCCAAAGTTACACTCCCCATACAGGTTCTTTTCTAATATTTTCATTTGCGCTCATTTACACACCTACCACGACAATATCTAAAATCACAAGTTAATTCTCTAGCATTGGTTCGCGTAAGTCTTACGCGAACCACCTTCCCTTTTCCACATCCCGTGAAAAGTCAGATTTTCAATAAATACAACGCTTGAATCCGTTCTTTCGCTAATGCTGTTTTTTGTTTTCTCAGCAGTTCACGTAATGCCTCTGCTGACTCTTCTATTTTTACTTTGGTGACTCCAGTCATGAACGTCTGCCCATATTTCTTCCTTAACTATCTTTATCATTTTTTTAGTGAAATAGTATTACTCCTAGTCGGGCAACTTGGCTTGTGCTGCGACGACCGGAATTGTGGAAGCGAGGCGATGAACAACTAATTGCACTGCTAACGGCACAACACCCCCAATTAGCTGAGGCAATTGAATTAGGTCAAGGTTTTGCTCAACTGGTGCGTACTCGACAACCTGAACAACTTGATCTTTGGCTGATACAGGCGGAGAATAGCATTCTTTCTGCCTTTCGCAACTTTGCTAAAAGTTTGCGTGAAGACTATGATGCTGTCAAGGCTGGTGTAACGCTTTCAGTAAGCAATGGCCCTGTTGAAGGTCACATCAACCGGTTGAAAATGTTGAAACGGCAAATGTACGGTCGCGCAGGAATAGATTTACTTGAGCGTCGGTTCTTGCTGGCTATATAAAGCGTGGGCGGGCAGGCGAGGGTAAAAAGTAAACTGTATTTTTGCGATCGCCTAAACTTATGTCCCCAAACTAGATCACCAAAAGTGGACAAGACCCACAATTAGATGCAAATTATCTTGTCGAAAATCACAAGAAAGGAAATAGTCAAATAAAATTTATTTCAACAACCCTAACCTGACCGCTAGATACTCGTTGTAGCGCCTCATAGCTTCCATGCGAAGCGCACCTCCTATAGCTAGTTCCATTCCCGCTTCTGGTTGTACTTCAACGATAGGTGCGATCACATTATTCAGCCAGCCTAAACCATGTATCTCATCTACTTCTATATGGTTATAGAAATATTCACATTTTATTCGTGCATCCGAATATAGGCGTTCTAAACCAGCAACAATTGAACGATTGCGATTTGGGTCGAAAATTTCGGGCATCCCTAAACTTCCAATTCCCTTAAAATAGTGTTTCCGGTTCAAACCGAAGCAAAAGTACAGGTTATGACCTGCGTAGGGTCGCCAGTCTTCCCAAATGGGGAGTGTTGGTTGCTGTAGACCAAGGGCATTAAGCATCTGTTGAAATTGCCTAGCATGTGATTTTTCTGGCACTCCATGACCACACTCATCCCACATATTATGAACAATTTCAGCTTTAACGATTTCAGCTTTAACGGTTGCTGAAAAATGGAGTTGTGTCAAAGCTAAAGCATCGCAAAAACGATTGTTTAAAGTCGCCTCTGAAAGTATAAATATATTGAATTGCTCAATAGATGCCTGGTTTTTAAAAAAACTTAATAAGCATTTATCTATATCAGACTCTGTATGTGCCTGCTCAACAAACCAATCACAAAGTAATTGTGGATGTTTTGCTTCAGATAAGGATGGTAGTTGTTTTTGGATATGTGGCAGTTCATAATTTAGCCAGGCATTTTCAATTTCATTACGAATTGCTATTAACCAAGGGCTATGTTCGTGTATGCAAATTGGTGATAGGAGATGGCACAGACTTACTTCGTAGATGGTATAAAGAGTTTTATGAACTTCCAAAAGTGCTATAGGTTCTTCATTAGTAAATGCTGAATGCAAAATGATAGGCAAATTTTTGTATAAGGTGTTGAGAATTATCTCTACTTCTGGCAGCATATGATGAGCATTAGAAAGAAGATAAGCAATTTGTTGTGATAATGTGTGTGCCTGTTTTGGAGATTGAGGAATTGGAAAAGCAGGATATACACTAATCGCTTGTTCGTTTGATGGATTTAATAGCATTTTAATCATCTAAATCTATTCAGTAAAATATCAGTTAAACAAAATTCTTAGAATTCAAAAACATTGAACATATCAAAACTCATCTAGTTTATCAGGCAAAGCTTAAGACAAATTTTATATATTTTTTGCCAAGAAGAGTGTGGATAAAATTTCATCACGCACTTGAGGACTAACAATTCTATCTGTTGTTAACAGACAGTCTATTAATAACTTGTTGGCACAATAATAATTTTTTAAAGTTTCTTGATCTTCCTTATTAAAATCCTTAAAACCAAATCCTAACAACTTATCGCCTAACAGTTTTTTACTAGCGATATCTCTGACTCTATCTGCACCATGCTTTAGTTTATCTTCATTTTCTTGTACAGGATTATTTGCTTCAAAGAAATCACTACTTATCTTCTCTAGTTCTTCTCGATTGTCTTGCCGTAATCTTTTGGATTGGATACCATAATTAACAGCGATTTTCATAATTTCATTAGCAGAAGTTGCATTAATTACTTTTTTGCTTGCTTCATCAGTTATATCATCATATTTTTTGGACTCAATAATTCCATTTTCTAAACTATTAATATCTTTAAATATGCGAGTAAAACAATTACCACAAGTCAAGTACTTAGTTCGAGAATCCAACAAAAAACAAAGCTGTCTATCTGGGTCAATATCATAATCAATATCAAAGTAAAATGCACGAAGAGCAGCATAAAATCTCTTGGCTTCCAAATTATTTTTTATCTCAAATGGGTGTATTAGTGATTGAGACTTTTCGTTTACATGTTTTACATATTCCTGTAGATTATCTTTCCCTTCTAAAACTTTATCGGCTTCCTCCTTCATCAATATAAAAAAATTACTAGCATCTAGTAATATCTCTGCTACCAAGAGAAAAACCTCCCTCCATTTGGGATTTATTAGATTTTTGACAAGTTTTTGTAATTCTTCTTGATTGATTTCTAATTGTTTATTACTTCTTAAATCTTGATCAGCTTGTAATTTATTTTTATTGTTAAAGCTTTCATCTTGATATGATTCCTGATCTGAAGATTGGGGAACTAAACTGACAATTCTTTTAGCAACAAAATACTCATGAAAGGTTAGATGAGAAAACGAATAAATTCCTTTAGCTCGCTCAATGATAATACCATGTTGAGCTTCCATAGATTTTAAAAAATCTTCAATATCCACCGATGAAAGATTGGACTCGATATCATAATTTGATATTTTTTCAATATATTTTTTTATGACATTTTTAACTTCTAATGGTATAAAAAAATATTTTCCCTTTTCAAAAGTGCTGTAAGCAATTTGGCGAAGTAAATCTTTTTTACGTGAAAGTGATAATTTTTCATAAATTTGGTCTCGATGAATTCCGCGTTTAGCATCCCATTTTTTCAATAAAATATCTAATCCTTCACGGTAACTTTCTGAGCGATTATTTGGTAAATGAGCATTTTCTTCAAATATCAAACATAGGAAAGTTAGTAATAGAGGAGTTACAGCTAATTGATAGACACGATTATTCTTTTTTAGACACTTAAGGAACTTATCTGATGTACCTGATTTATTCTGAAACCAATTTCTGGCAAATTCATTTATTTGTTTATCATCAAAATCAGCTATCTCTACTTCTGTGAATTTATCAAAAGTATACTCCCATGCCGCAATTCGACAAGCAATTACAAAATGATTTTCAAAATATATCCGAGAAAAGCTCCTAACTTCTTTTAACGTATATTCTTGGTACTCTGCACTAACTTCATCCAATCCATCTAGTAAAATCAGAGCAGAACCTTGCTTAAATAATTCGCTCAGTTCTTCTTCTGTCACGTTGCAACCAGAGTACTGCTGCCTAATATATTCAAATAAACTTGGCTGATTTGGGTCTTCTGCAAAATATTTGAGAGGAATAAAAATAGGGACAAGTTGGGGTTGAAAAAGTCCCTGGTTACACTGAATTGCTAAATATCTTAAGAAAGTAGTTTTACCAGATCCTGGCTTTCCTAATACAATTAATTTTTTATATTTTTCAACTGCCTTTACACCAAGAACTCGTTTTTCTACAACTTTACCTAACCCAAATCTGTCGAAGTCTTCATATCCGCATTCTTCTAGTAATTTATCAATTGTTGTGCGTCGAAGAGCCGTTAACTTCTCCAAAATATTGACATCGGTATAAATTTGACTCAATTCGATCGGTTGCGTCATATCCAATATACGCATAGTTCCGCACAACTCTTGAGTAAGTTCTTTTACCTTGGTTTGTACCTCTTCAACGAAACCTTGAACTGAAGGTGGTACATACCCGTACACAATCTCCTGGTAATTAATGCCTAACGCTTCACAAATGTTTGTAAAATACTTTTCCCAAACGTTCTCGCCGTTAAAAAACTTACTGATAACAGAGCGATTGCAACCTAGTTGAGTGGCTAGAGATTCTTGCGTAAATCCTTGCTCAGTAAAAGCCTTATGTGCTTGCTGGAGTCCTTTTGCAGATGCTTTCAAAGAGGGTTTTGCCATTGCTGTCACACATAGAATCGTATATCTTAGCAATTATAACTGAATAAAACAATATATTAGGTTAGTACAGATATTTTAAACAGAAATAAATATACAATTTTAAAAAATAAACTAGCATACTTGTAAAATAAATAAGAGTCGGCTATTATACATAAAAGCTAAAAGAGCGAGTCATAGTCGCTCTGATAGGAGTAAGCCTATGACTCACAATGACTTTAGCCAACAGTCACTAAAGGAGTGTTTAGACAGTTTACCCAGGTTGTTTGGAACACAAAGCCCCTATTATGCTTCTCTCAAAAGAATTGGGAAAGATGACCAGAGGATTGTTTTTCCGAATAGACACTCAATCACCTGCCCTTACCAAGAACTAATTAATATAGCTAAGGAGTACAGTCTTCCTCCATCTCCTTTGGAGATAACAACTCTGTTGTCAGAGTCACCTTCCGATAATCCGATTGATTTTTTTCGTTCCAGGGTTATTGCTGTGGCGATAATTAGTGGTTTCGGTATTGTCAGAGTGGAATTCCCTGACTCTAGATCGTTTATTGGCAAAGTGGAAATATTTTATAGAGGACAGCAAAGAAGGACTAGCTAATAGTTTTTAAGTAGTGAAGGAAAAATAAATTCTGTCTTCTTATTCTCTACACACTTCATTTATAGCAGCTGGTACAGCTGACACTTAGTAACAATTAAATATTTACTAATTAACTATCCAACTAGCTTTGAGGATTAGATAC
Source organism: Nostoc sp. HK-01 (assembly GCA_003990705.1). Lineage (GTDB taxonomy): Bacteria > Cyanobacteriota > Cyanobacteriia > Cyanobacteriales > Nostocaceae > Nostoc_B. The sequence goes on along the minus strand of AP018324.1, from coordinate 30,214 downwards.
TGATCACATGCTGGTTCACGTGGGTTTCCACTTGGCCAGCTTTTTTGTTGGAAGTTGTACAACATACATAACTGTTATATCTGCCAGCAGCTTTTTGTAACAGAAGGTGTATTTATCCCAAAATTTAACTCTTCAAAAAGGGCAAACCCATGAGAAATAATCTAACTGACAACCTTAGTGTTTGGTTCAAGTGGACTTGTAAGGGGCTGAAATTTTTCTTGCTGATTCTGCTTGGTTTTGCGATCGCCTGTGTCATATCTCAAGTTTTTGGAGCTTCCACAATTGTTCAGATGATATTAGCTCCAAGCGTATGGGAGTGGATTGGGCGTATTGCAGTGTTTATCTTCTGCTCTTTTGCAGTTGCCATCATCTATGAGTCTTTTCGTTAATTCTCTATGGAGATTCTTGAATTTATAACCTATGTAGGATTGGATTAGAAGATGTTTTAAAAGGGTCTTTCGGCTCTATACCTATCACAGCAAAGCATATCAATATAGGGCTATAACCTTTATTTGTCCTCGCACTTAAACCTAGTGATAAGTGCAAAATTCTACCTCTCTAAACTTTTAAAACATCCTCTTATATCAACTATATACACATTAAAAAACTAGGTTTATCAATCCTGTAAACCCCTGACTATGAAGGCAAATACCTTTTCTATCTTACTGATTTTATGTGAAATATAAAAAGTAAAACTACTGCCTTACAAATGTTTCACGGGTAGGTTTTGGGTAGGAGCAAACATGTATATAGTCGAGCGTAGATTCCGTTTCCAACTAACTCAACATCTTGGAGCAAGAATATGAACCTGTTAAATGTTCGACGTAATGTGGCTTTAATCTCAGTTGGATTAAGCATTAGTTTTTTGATTTACTTCTTGGCAGCATCTGAGAAAGTACCAATTCGTTTAATTGTAACTCCTTTCTCAATTACGGTTGAAATTAATCCTACTCAACCTCCACCTCAGCTTCATAAATGACAGACGATTGTTCCAAACCGTAGTTTCTTTAAAATCACAAAGTACCGAATTTTATTGGAGAGTCGGAACTTTACCTAAAGAAATGTAATGTAAAAACTATTAACAACTTTTACTGATTTTTTTGATCAGTCAGCTTGCGTCCCTGCTCATCGCACCAAGCAGCAATTAACTCTTTGGCAACACTGCTCATATCCGTTTCAGATTGAACACACAGGGACTTGAAACGGATTTTTAATTCTTTGCCAATTATCAGTTTGACTGTATCTTCCGGTTTTGCCATCCCATCATTTTGACATAGCATAGGGGGAATAGCATCATTATTCCCCTATTCCCTTATTCCCCTATTCCCCTAAACTGCTATACTCAAAAGTTGAAGGCGATCACCCCTCCGGCAAGAGAATGCGATCGCCTTTTTAGAACCCCTTGGATGAGGTCATTCACACATGATTACACAACAAGTATTTAATAACCAAACTATGGTGCAATCAGAGTTTGGGAAACACACAGATCAGTTAGCTGATGCAGTAGCACCAGAGATTGAAATTGACTCAGTACCAGATGAATTCGGAGAACTGTATCGAGTTTGGAACAGCCATCACTTGCTGGGAACCTTTTACCAGAATCTTGAAGGCAAATGGATAGCACAACCCTGTGGTAGAGATGAAAGGCCCTATTTTTATACCCCTGAATTAGCACAGCTTTTCATTATTGCTGTCAATGGGTTGCTCGTAGCAGATGCAGCAGCGTAATTATTGAGATTGTTCGTTCATTACTGGACGTGGTTAAGTTCACGTCCCTTTTTTTGTTTAAAGACTTTTACTAATAGTACAACGGATGCTGCACCCAGAAATTAATAACAAATTTTCTGAGGTAACACTTGACGTATCAAATACCGTCATATATAACTGATTAAACTGAAATAAAAAACTAAAAACCAATAATAAACCTAAGCCGGGGATGTTGAATCTCCGGCTTTTTTAGTCACTAGATAAAAGCTGGAAATCAATCAAATTAACTGAAAAATACCGTCATAAATAGTTGTGACAAATATTTATGACATTCAGATAAATAGAAATGTTGATTTCTGGCTATTGGTAAGGTTTTTGAGTTTTTATTTTTGCTTTTATTTCCACGCAAATGAGTAAATTCTGTGCCATGAAATTTAGGGTAAAATGTCATAAATCAGGCTTTATATGGGAGAATATTATGAAATAATTATTTTTTATAATCATAGATAAAATTGCTAAATATCTAATTACTTACTCATATTTAATCTGAAGGTTATGCAATTTTTATCTGACATTGACTTTTGTAAAATTACAAATAAAATCAAATCTGAGGTAAACTAATGGACAGAAATTTATCAACTCCTAAAACACTTTTTGATGTTTATGAACTTTATTGTGCGTTCCTCAAATTACTTCATAAGAGTAATCGATATGATGTGACAGCACCTGTTCGCACAGCACTTATTCGCTTTACCTTACCTAAGTGGGGTTTTACTTTAACGTTAGGGAAGAAATTAACATCTGAAGAGACAAAAGCAGGATTGGAATTTATGAAGATAATTCCTGTATCTGAATTAAAAAATACCCTCTCCTACCAACAAGAAGTTTTTGATTCTCTTGGTAATGTTGCTAGTTCCCGAAATTATCGGTATCAGCTCAACAAGATGCTTATTTGGTGTCGTGAGCAATCTTGGTGGAAAAATGCTGCCAAGACAGATGCAGAAAAATATTGCCCTCCTATTCGCTTGAACCGAGGTCGGGTTAGTGATCAAGTTCGTGTTACTAATAAAAAACTGACACCTAAAGATGCCAAGTATAAGTATGCGTTGGAGAAGGAGGAAACTTCGCCTGCTTTACAACAAGAATTAGACAATTTCTTCAGTTTTCAAACAACAATTATTGGTAGTCGCAAACGCCAAGATGCTGCTTTACGTCCTCGCAGTGCGATCTCTCATGTTAATAATGCTAAACGATTATTAGGATGGCTCCATCGGTATAAGGGTGTTCCTCTTGAACAGTTGTGTTTGAAGAAGCTTGTGAGTGCTAGTGGTTTAACTAAAGATGGACACCGAGATGAGGATGCAATTGATGAAGTTATTGAGTGGATTGATGAACATTTACAGTGGCTTAGAGAGGTGCGTGAAGCTTCACCTAATACGGAATTAAAATGTGTGGAATCATTGGTTGCTGTAGCCAAATTTCTGTATCACAAGGAATCCAAATCCCAATCTCGTGAGCAAGTGGCTAGTAAACGTGTAGGATACCGAGATATTCCCATCATTGAGGAATTACGGCGATTTGAGTGTGAAATTATGGCACGGGTCAATACTGCACCACCTCGCTCTGACGAGTCGAAAAAATGGGTTGACTGGCCCACGTATAAAGCCTGTGTTGAGCGTTTGATTGAAGAATGCGCTCCACGAGACAAAAAGGGCAAAAAACGCAGTATCCGTACTCTTGCCCAAAGTCATCAGATTGCTTTAATTTGTCTGCTTTTGAGTGCCTTTCCAGATAGGTCTAGAAGCATCCGCGAGTTAGAAGTGGGTAAAACTTTAGTTAATCGTGATGGGAAATGGTTTGTTGAGCATACTGCGGAAGATTTTAAAACTGGAAATTCCTTTTGTAAAAACGGACAAAAACGCGTTATCGAACTCCCAGAGACTTTATATCCCCTTCTGGAGGAATGGTTATCAAAGTGGCGATCTGTTTTTAATCCTACTCATTCCTATGTATTTACCCAATTGAATGGCAAACCATTAACAGATGGCTCTCTATATCAGTATTTCCGTAAACGGATGTATCGTCTAACGGGACAGGCGTTTACCCCCCATATGGTGCGCGATTCTATTGTTACCCATCTTAAACTGTCTGGGGCTACGGATCAGGTACTTGCTGCCTTGGCTGAACTGATGGCTCACAGCCAAAAGATGCAACACCAGATTTATGACCGTCGCACTCCAGAACAAAGAGTGGCTCCGGCTTTGGAGGCTTTGCAGTTATTGCCTACAGGTAATTTGCCCCCACTACCGTCGCTTAAGACTATTGGGCTGACTATGGATATTTAGCAGGAAAGTTCGATGTCAAGAATGCTATATCTACGTTATAGCAATAGTTTCCAGCTATCTTGCCCCTCATAACAGCTTCGCTAGATCCACCCCATATAAGCTGCTCTGGAATATATCTTACGTTGCATATTTAATGGTGGGTGTTATATAATAAATGCACCAAAAATTTATTAACAAGCCTCTCCGGCGATTCTGGGGAGGCTTTGTGCGTTTTTAGGCACCTACTGGCCTGGCTTTGGGGTAAATTGACGCAGTTTTGGACTACTTACTACGCCAACAAGGGGGTGATACAAGTAAGAGCAATAGCGGAACCCTATTACCGTTAAAAAATTCTTCAAGGGGCGACAAGCCAGTTAAAGAGCTTGCTGTATAAGCTTCATAGCCCTTAAACCTCGCTGATAATATGCTTGCTTATTGCGACTGAAACCGGCCAGTTCCTCGACCCATGCTTGACACTCATGCCAAGCAACTATCCAATTTTGACCATATAAACCTATCCAGAAATTACTGTGACGTTTCTCATTTCTATTTTTTTCTTGGCTACGACAAATATATGATTCTTGTTTTTGAAATTTAGTCCTTTGTCCATGTAACCAAGCACTGGTCATAGCTAAAGCAATTAAGAATATTAAACGTACAAGTCTATCAGGATTAGCTTGAGAACTTTCCAAATTGTAACCGCCAGTTTTACAATCTTTGAACATGGCTTCAATCCCAAAGCGTTGAGTATATATTTTGAGGGCAGTATTTAAATCAGGCAAATTAGTTAATAAATACCAAGCTTCCTTTTCTTGTTTACTTCTATACTTTCTTTTCCAGTAGACTGCTAAATTAAACCGACCAAAACCTTTTTTCTGAGTCAACTTAACATTGGGATAAAATTGACGAATACCAGGGTAAATCTCAATGCTACTTAAAGACTGAAATTTTTGTCTTTTTTCTTGAAAAGTCGTATCCTTTTTTTGACGAAATACAAAACTCTGGTTCTGCTTGTGGAGCCAATGCGCCAGTTCTACGCTATGAAATTCTCTATCCCCGATAATCACTAATTTATACTTTTTTAATAAACGGATTACTGGGCGTAATACTTTTTGCTGTTCTTCTAAGTTACTGCTACCATCTTTTTCTAATAAGCACCAATATATTGGCCATGCTCTTTTTTGGTAAATCACACTTACCATCAATATATTATTTTCTTTCCACTGTGTTCTATCCATCGCAATTGTTAACTGTGACCCTACTTTAAAATTTTGGTTAATTATTGCTTCAATGATAGGGAACCACAACAAGACTACACTCAAAGCATTTAGTGTTAAAAACCTTTGTAAATGCCGCCTACGACTATTTTGTTGTATAGGTAAAGGTAGTGTTGCTGCTAATCTTTCTATCCTGACCTGTTTCTGATTTTGTAACAACCACACCAACATCTTCAGAGTGATTAGCTGTGCTTTATTTAGGTATTTTTCTAAGAAGTTTTGGTAGAATGATGCCAGCATTATGACGACGGTCTTGGTCAAATTACGAGACCGTTCTTTTTTACCACGAAACTGATCTCCACAGAAGAGTCTACTACCCCTATACAGTTCATTCTCAATAAGCATCTAATTTTTTCAAGGAGTCTGTGCCTCCCAAACCTTTATCTGTCCTGATTTAGAGGCGATTGTCGCCCCTTGAAAAAAAATTCAGTAGACCAAAAAATGAGTGCGAACGCTCAGTAAGGAATAGCTAATCAATGAGTAAGGATGAAAAATATAAAAATATAAAACTTTACAAAAAAAATGTTCGTAGCAGTCGGACAAAAACTGCTGTGAACATCTTAAAAATAACTATGACTGACCTATTAAGGTTGAATTTCCAAGAAAAAATGTCTGTCTGACTGAAATAGCATCCTACCCAGGATAGGTAACAACTGACGAAATCAGCTTGTTTTTATACGGTCAAGGGGCTTTTCATGCTACTCTAGCGAAAGTAAGTCTGCTTTGCAGACCAAGATAAGTCGATTTACAAAGGAGGCGAAAACGACAAGAGCAGCGTATTCAAATAGTCAAAATAGGTGTGAGTCGTTGTAGAACATTTTTGGCTGTGTTAAGACTTGGCCGTCGATACACCAAATTGTTCCAAACTAACGAGGACTCACCACTCGTACCTTTCCTGTTGCCAATATTAGCACACAGGGCGTGACATTTTATGCCTTTTTTTGGACAAAAAGTAAAAAAGGCATCTAGCACTACAATTTATCCCGACTCTGGACTTAAAGCGGAGTATTAACAAGAGCTATTAAGCCAACAATAATTGAGGGACAAAATTGACGACTAGATGCCTCATATATGAGGGAAAGTCGTGATTAATTCTTGTTTTCAGCTAAATATTGTATTTTTTGCTCTTGAGCTAACTTCTAGGGCTGATTTCTGCTGTCTTAACTACCCAAAAGCGACCCCAAGCATTAAACCAATAGCTTAGTCAGCTCCCGGATAGTAAGTAAAAAAAGAAATCGGTTAGCTACCCACACGCCAGACATAAGTTTAGCGGTTAGCAACTAACCATAAAAATTTAAAAGCAATATCAATTTAGCAATGTCTGCGTGATAAAAGCAAAGTTAGTAAAACTTTAATTAGGTGTCATCAACCCTTGAAAACTAACCTAAGAGTTTTAGCTGAAGAAATTCAGCACTTTTCAACAAAACAGTTGTTTTCTGGAAAATTGGAAATCTTCTATTTTTGAATGTTGATTGTACTTGAATAAAGCACTGCTACTTCGCCCCAAATCTTGGGTAGCTCCGATGAATCCAATCATCATCGGAGAAAGAAATGAGACTAGCGAATGTAAGAAAAACAACACAACAGATACCCCAGCCATTAGACCCAATAGGGCAGAGGTTTATATCACACTTCAATCACGGATGGGGATTCATCTTTGCCCCCACCCCAAAAGTTGGAGAACGCCCACATTGGCAGACAGAAAACCGCTATCCCCTACAGCCCAGAAACTTGTGGCAGCAGTACCTTGACCAAAGCGTATTACTAGGACTGCGGTTCGACAAACAAACCAGCTACCTGCTAATAGACCTCGACCGCAAAAGCAAACTACACCCCGCCAACAACCTCTTAAAATACAAGCAACTACTAGGCTGCCTAGAAGAAATCGGCCTATGCCGACCAGTCCCCATACAATCGAGTGATAGTGGCGGACTGCACATATATTACTTCTTGTCAGAAAAACAACCCTCATTTCTCCTAGCTTGTGCCATCAAGCAAACCCTAGAAGCAGCAGGATTCAAAATCAAAGGAGGAGAACTAGAAATCTTCCCCAACTGCAAAGTATACAGTACTGGCAGACCAAGCAGCTTTAACGCCCACCGCCTACCCTTGCAAACAGGCTCATACATATTAGACGACATCTTAGAACCTTGGTCAGACGACGTAGAAGACTTAATGGATGCCGCTGACTGGTCAGCAGCAGGGCAAGACTACTCAGCATTAACAGAAGCGATCTCCCTAGCCAAATTTCAGAAAGTCATCAGATTTCCCTACCGTCAGCGCAGTGCCATCGACCAATGGAGAAATGACCTAGAAGAAAGAATCAGTGAAGGGTGGACAGGACACGGACAGACAAACGACCTTCTCAAAGACATCGCCTGTTACGGTATAGTCTTTCGCCAACTAAGTGGCCAAGCTCTAGTGGACTATATCATCATCACAGCCTGCCAGTCACCAGGATATATGGAGTGGTGTCGCCACCAACACGAAATCGAGCCGAGAGCCAGAGAATGGGCCAGATGCTGTGAAGGATTTTACACCCCCTACCCAGGCACACCAAAACGGGTAAATAGTTATCAAGAACAATTTGGCACAGTAGACGATAACAAGATTATTGAACTGCACCCCAACTCTCAACGTCAGCAACAAACAATAGAGCGTATAAGTGCAATAGTCGCACAGCTACAAGCCACAGAAACATTTCCCAAACGAACAAGTGATCGCGCCCAAGCAATCATAGCCGCATCAAAAGCCCAGTATGGCATAGGAGTAAGCCAGACAACTCTGCACAAGCCGATTTACCTACCCCTATGGCATCCCGACCACCAAGAAAAAGCAGAAACAAAACAGCCTGTAAACGATTGCCCAGAGAGCGATACAGCGAATTTAACAGCAGAAAAATACCCGCAACTGCCAGTCCCTGGGTTAGAAGAACCTAACTCGGAAACCCAAACAGCACAAGCAACACAGTCACAAAGAGCCAAAATTTACACACCCCCCCAATACATGAAGGTTTTGTACTTAACTTCAGCAAAGCCGCCAGCAACGCCAATAGCTGAACTTAATCAAGCAGATAAATCATTGGTCATTTCTAATTTTGAGATCAGCTGTAATTCTTCAGATTGTTCAAAAGTCTTAAATGACTTAAATCATAAGCAAATCCAATGTCTAGTTCTGCCCAGCGCCGCCAAAAATGACAATAAGCAAGACTTATCAAACACGGAAAACTTTTCTCAAACAGATATTGCAGATGTAGTACAGGGGATTGATAGCAGATTTGATAACAATTTGGCGATCGCTACGCCAGCTAAAAGCATTGCTTCACCTGATGACTGTACCCTAAGCACTGAAGCATCTGTACCAGTGGAGCTACTAGCTTCTACACCGTTAAATACTGGGTTTGAAGATTTACTACCAGCCCCGGCGATAGAACCATTAGGCTCATCCTATGTAGAAACGTTCACTCCAGAAGATTATCGTCAAAGCATTCGGCTAAAACTACAGGCAAGTACTCAAGCACGCCATTGGGTGAAAGTCTACTGCACCACAGAAAACTTGTGCTTACAGCCCCAAGAGCGAATCAAGCTGGAACAGCTGGCCCAACGACTGCTAATGTTAGAGTCCCAGTCGTTGATTTTACAACAGGAAGCCCAGCAATGGCTGGCGGCTAACCCGGAGGTTTTAGAAATGGCACAACGATTAAAACAAAGTAAACATAATCAAGGCACAGCCAAACTTTGATAAATTAGTTTTTGGAGACCCATTTTTTTCGGAGGAGATGGGCAAGAATTAACCGAGGAGTTTTAATATTAACCCTGAATTCTATTTTTCTTCTGCCTAAAGTGACACGACAGGGATAGTCTCTAAATGTCGGTTAACAGATTGTTTTTCGCTTTAACATATTGATGTCATCGGAAGAGAAAACCTTACATCGTATGGTTTTCAGTTATTGATGTGATCGCTAATCCGTGCCTTGTGAGGAATGCCCAAAAAATTACAACTCCTTGAGTCGTCTTGACTTTAGCAGTTTCTGATAGGACGACATTAATCTGTTAAAGTGACAAACAATTTGTTAACCGACATATTGTAATTAATGCTTAGGGTGCAAAGTTTTTTATAATCCAAAAAGATTTAGTATATTTCGCTATCTGCACATAGAAAATTTTTAGGGAGCGGAAGCAAATCCCATGATCGATCTAGATATTGAAGATCGCAAACAACTAATTACCTTGCTTAAGGATATACCAGAGTTAGCAACAGATCGATCACGTATACAAATCTTGGAATTGGCTGGTCTAAAGCAGTTAGCACCCATGATGGATCTGTCGGGTGCATCTTTTGTAGCAGTAAATGAAGTTGTTAGCTATCTATCAAAGTATGGGCGTTTGACATATAATCATGAGGCACTAGGGTTATTTCTCAACACGCTCAAGGGCTTGGTAGGAGTTCAGCAGCAAGAATTCCTTGATGGATTGCTAACAAAGTATGACATGATGACACCGATCGCTGCACTCCCTGATATTGATCAGTGGAAAGGTGGAGAAACGACAGCAGATATACTGGAGAAGATTATTGGTGAGAATACGCTACGCCCCATTGCCTTTCTACAAAAAGGACTAGAAGTAGCGCGTTCAGTTGCTTATATTGGAGTCCAGTCTAGCTATGAACGTTGGTCAGGGACAGGCTTTTTAGTAGCTGAAGATTTATTGCTCACGAATAATCACGTTTTGCCAAGTTCAGATTTATTATTAAATTCTATATTTCGCTTTAACTACGAAGATGATTTTCGGGGACGTTCTCAGCCTAGTCAAGAATATCATGCAAAGTTTGGTGGATTGTTCCATACCAATCATGATCTAGATTATACACTAGTTCAGCTTGATGGCGCACCTGGGCAGAAATGGGGATGGTTGCCTTTATTATCAAGGAATATCAAGCGCAGAGAGCGAGTAAACATCATTCAGCATCCAGCAGGACGACCCAAAGAAATTTCCTTCCAAAACAATTTTGTTGAGTATGTTGGAGGCAATGTGGTGCAGTATGTAACCTCCACACTGAATGGTTCTTCTGGATCGCCAGTATTAAACGATGGATGGGAGGTTGTTGCCCTTCATCATGCGGGTGGTAGTATCCCTGAACCCACAACCCAGAGACGTTATTTTAGAAACGAAGGTATACTATTAGACAAGATTTTAGCGGATTTGCCCTCAGAGATTAGAAAAATGGTGAATTTAGCAGCCAATTAAATGCTTGAACTCTCAACTCCAGTGACTCATAAGCCTTCTTTTTAATGAGCAAAAACTTGCTTGAGCTAATTTATAAAGCTGCAAACGTTTGGATATGCAGGCATTATTGGTGCTGAGGAAGTTTCATGAAGCTTAAGCCCCGACTTTTAGAATTTTTAGTACAACTACCAAATGTTCACACAGTTCGGGAGCGTCAGGCTCTTCTGGATATTGGCGTAAATAGAAGGTTCGTGCCACCAAGTGCAGCCTATGACTATAAACCTTATACAGCAATAGTTACAGAGATTGATACGAGATTTAAGCGCGATCTCAAAAAGATAAGTTGCACAAATAGTTGTTCTAGCGCAGAGAAAGTAAAAGAACTTTACCTAAAACGGAACTTGGAGTAGCTGGAAGTTTGTGTTTCAAAGTATTATTGCTCCGTCTCAAAACTAAAAAACATTGCCTAAAAGAAGACAAACTAGGCAAAGTTCTCATTTGTATTTCTTATCAATTACCCCAGGAAAATCGGTCATTTTTACAAAACTTTACAAGGCTGCACCTGGTGACACGAACCTTCTATTTACGCCTATCCATCTGTTGGGGTCACAGTAGCGTTCGCTAACTTCTGTTTTAGATGCTTGCTCTAATATTCTAAACTAAGTTATAAAGTATATCAGTGGTAATACTAGGTTCTATGTCGTTAACAAAACTGGGATTATTGGTATTGTTAGCCGGACTTTTTGTCGGGCTAATACAATCGCTAATTGCAAAGTCCCGGCTTAGAAAAAAATTACGCAGGTATGATGCATTAGACGATAAAGAGGCGTATCAACGACAGTTAGAGTCAAGTATTCATCTACTTGAAAACGAGCAGGAATCTCTGAATAGAGAAATCAGAAATCTTCAGCAGCAATTTAATGACCTTGATGCAAAAGTCTATCTTCAATCTATAGATTATTATGAGCCAAAGTACGAATTTATTAGTTCTGATGAATATTTACTTCGGCTTAAAGATATCAAGCTACAACAAGACAGGATGCAAAAAAATAATCAAGCTTATATCTGTGATACTCAATGGACGGTTGGGGATAGCAAAAGAAAAGGCGATAAAATGATAAATGATATTCTCAAATTGGTAGAAATCTCTTTTGAAGAAAGGTGTAAGTATGTAATCAAAGAGGTTAAATATAATAATGTTGATTCTTTAAAAAACAAAATAAATAAGGCTTTTGAAAAGTACAATAAATATTTAAAAACTCTACAATGCAGAATTGCAGAAGAATATTTACAACTTAAGCTTATTGAATTAGACCTGCAATACGAATTAGAAGATAAAAAACAACAAGAACAAGAAAGAGATAAGGAAATTAGAAAGCAAAATAAAGAACGTGAAGCGATTGATAAGGCAAGACTAAGAGTAGAAGAGGCAGAAGAAAGAGAAAGACTTCACCAAGAAGAAATTGATAAAATACGACAAGAAATAGTACAAGCTAAAGACGAAGAGCGAAAACAACTGGAGATGAAAATTCATGAGTTAGAACGACTAGTTGCAGAAGATAGAAGTGACAGAGAAAATGCTCTATCTGAATCTAGAAGACTGAAATCAGGATATATTTATATAATTTCTAATATAGGTTCTCTTGGACGAGATATGTATCGAATTTGTATGACATCTCGTAGTCAAGAAGAAGTATACATTAGGGAAATGAATCCAACAGTTCCATTTCAATTTGACGTTCACTTTAAAATTTTCTCAGAAGATGCTTTGGATACATTACAAATGTTACATCAACGTTTTGATGATAAAAGAGTGAATACAGTTAATTTAAGAAGAGAATTTTTTCAAGTTTCAATAGATGAAATTGAGACAGCAGTTAAAGAAATCCAGAAAAAAAGTGGCGTATTTTTAAGAATAGATGAGTTTGAAAAATCTCCTAAAGCATATGAATATCGGCAAACTCTAGCTACACGTAAAAAGCATCGGCTATCAAACACAAATGAGGAATATTCAGAGGTAAATGAAATTGCTTAGTTTAATTAATTAAATATTACAGTGAGCGAACAATTCTAAAACCAACATTGTTCAAGGTTTCGCTTGCATAATTAAACTGGCGAAAACTAGAACGACACAAAAATGCTTCGCTACTCCATGAACCACCACGCATCACACGAGTATTATTATCATTACTGTCTAGCCAAGTGTCTCCATTTGTAGATGCTTTTTCATAATTTTGATGCCAATTATCTAAGCACCATTCCCAAACTAACCCGTGCATATCGAACAATCCAAAGGAATTCGCAAACTGAAAAAAGCCTACTTCTGTAGTTTTTTCACGATAAATACCTTTAGGTTCTGAACGATAGGGGTAACGACTATCGTAATTAGCTACATTGAAGTTAATAGTTTCCCCAAAGTGAAAAGGGGTTGTAGTTCCAGCACGACAAGCATATTCCCACTCGGCTTCGCTAGGAAGGCGGTACTTGTGACCTGTTTTTTGAGATAGGCGATCGCAAAACTCAACAGTATCAAACCAAGAAACTTGGGTAACAGGGTGGTTGTTGCCTCCTTGACGTGATGGGCGAAGCTTGAGTTTTTGACTAACTTCTGGCAAAGAAGCAATTTGTTTCCACTGTGTTTGCGTAATAGCGTATTTGCTAATAAAGAATGGTTTTACTGTGACTAAATGCTGAGGTCTTTCTTTTGAGTATCGACTTCCTTTTCCTTCTGCTTCCGGTGAACCCATCCAAAATTCCCCTCCTGGAATATAAACCATTTCCAATAGAATCCCATTCCCAAGTTTTTCAGTTAAGCAGCAGGCTTGTCCTTGATGAGATTCTATTTCTTGCCCTTGAGCATTTATCGTAACTACAGTAAATTCAAAAGATTGAGTTCCGGGAAATGATGGGACAACCAGTTTTGTATTTTGTTGTTCTTTCAAGCCTACCGCACTTCGGTTAGGAGTAGGAATAATACCAACCGTTTGATTATTCTTCGGCTCATTAAATTCGTTATTCCATTGTCGAGGTTCTAAAGCCTCAATTCGTAGAATGAAACAATTTAATTTTTCCCTAGTCTCCAAGCCGATAAATTCACTATCTACGAGCGCATAAAGAAATTTTAATAATTGAGCTTGTCCTTCAGAGAATACAAGTTCAATTAATTCAGCAAAAAATACATAATTACTTTTTTCGAGCGTATTTATTCTTGGAATTAAATAATCAAATCCCGTGATACTCAAAAGTGCTCTACGTTCCCCAACGGTTTGAGTCGATGGCATTTTTACTAACAATTGTATCAATTGGGGCTTGATTTCCATATTCATTCTACTCTAGATGCTTGTAGAAGATATTCAACATTATGTATTTTTTACTGCCTTAAGCAAGTCTATAAGTTCTAAGGGCAAGTCAGCCAAAATATTTTCTACTAGTATGCCCTCGTTTCTAAAGTAGTGCAGTTGAGTTGTTGGTTCTAAAATATTACCTCCTGCATGATGTAGGGCAACAACATCCCAAGCATCGTTAAATACTGGAGAACCAGACGATCCTTGTAAGGTTGAAGTAACATACTGCACCACATTATTACCCACATATTGAACAAAATTATTCTGAAGAGAAATTTGCTTTGGTTGACCCAGCGGGTGTTGAATAATATTAACTCGATTACCATTGCTAATCCTTATTACCTTGCATTTGAGTCTATAAAACTTATCTTAGATTTTACAAGTAATAAATAATAAGTTTTCTCTTACTTGCAATACTTGCGACTCAAAATCGTATTCGCTTATGCTAATATAGTCTGCTTCATCAAGAGTATAATATCTTCACAAGAAGCTCTATTCGGCATTTAAAGATAAATTAAACTAGAAAATAATTTTAAAGATTTTCAATAAAATTTGATTTCATCTTTCATAACAACAGCACCTCCAGAAAGAAACAGACATCCTCCAATCATTACTCCTATTAGTTGAAGATTCTTATTGTTATTAAAATTGCCTGATGTTAATGATATAAAAGCTATTATGGCACCCATTATCATAGCAGCGTAACTTACTAATATAATTTTTCTTTTTCTAACTAGCTTGTTAACTTCATTTATAACCATAGTCTCTAAAGAATCATTATTTAAATTAGAACGTTCTGAAACAATTTTCAACCATGTATGTGAATAAGCTTTGAAATCTGCAACCATAGCTGAGTTAAATGGTTTACTTTCTATCATTACCCTCATATTGTTAAATAAAGTAGTAAAACTTTGCTCATCTAATACACTATCAGAGTAAGTAAATATTGAAATAGCTTGAAGTTTTAAAAGCTTTTTAGTCAATGCCTCCATTGCTAAAAGAGACTCAGATGGATAAAATGCAATAATAGTGTCAAAAAATTGGCTATCCGGTTGAGATTTATCTGACATATTAAATCTAATATATTTTGTATTTTTGTTATTTTTATGCTAGGTGACATTTGAATATAACTTTTACGATATCACCTAAATATTTAGAATGTACAATAATCATTCTACTTTTAACAATATGAAGTTAGGATAATGCTTAAAGGTATTGAGCCGAGATATGTGTAATTTTGAGCAAGATGGTCTGGAAAAGCTTGTTGTATATGGCTTTTAGCGTTTTTAATAGTTCTGCCTGATTTCATCCGCGCATACTTGCAGTGTGAGGGTCAATAATTGCTTTTCGCCTACCAAAGAGAATAATAAATACTGTGTGGTTGAAATGAATATAACTTTTGACCTGTAAGAGTTTCAGACAATTCACGGCGAAAGATACTTATAGCAGTAAATCTTTTAGGTAAAGAGAAGCGTGTAAAACGCGGAATCAAAAATAAACAGTTTCTGGCAGCAATGGATAATAACTATTTAGAAAGAGTTTTAGATTTAGCGTAAAATAACTTGTCAACAATTTAGTTAAAATTATTGTTTATTTTCAGAAATAAGCTTACTTATTCATGGCTAAATAGTTAGCTAATTTATCTTTAGACAAGAGTTATTTCCTGAGAAATAAGCTAATTTATGTGTTAGTAAAATAATCGATTTGTTCTGTTTATGTTTTTGTCAGATTTTGCATTTATATAGATGATTTTGAAATCCGTATTAGTTTTTGTTAGGAAATAAGGTGCGTTTTCCCTGCCTTTAAGCACTCCTTTTTTTGATACATCCTGTTGGGTGGAGTGCGATCGCAGATCATGCAAAAGTGATTTGAATCGGTTAAAGCGAACACACCTCATCACGGACACCAACGCGGAGATGTGTTCGCTTTTTCTATATCTAGGTGATTTTATTCATGGCAAGTTCCTAAAACAATTGCAGCGAATCCTTAGTGACTGGTCAGATGCGATAATCTGACGGGGTTTTGGCTTGTCGTAACTAAATGCACCTTGCGCGTAGTGATGCCAGCAGTGTGCAAGGCTCCTCCCTGTTTAGCTGAAAGCTGTTTTAATTAGCTTTAGTTAAAAAGCTAATTTTACAAAATTAGCTTTAGTTAAAAATATAAAAAGATAAATTTATTAATTGACAAAATTAGCAAATCAGCTTAAGCTGATTTGCTAATTTAATAAGTTACTAAAAATAGAGATGCTGACAATTACCGTAAGCTCGTTGAGTGGAGGTCAGGGCAAGACAACAACTGCCCTGTTCCTTGGTCGGCTGCTATCACGCCAGGGGTTTACTACCTTGATGCTCGACTCCGACCCCCAACATAATCTCACTACCTATCTGGGGTTTGAGTTGGAAGCTAACCAACCAACCCTATTGGAGTTTCTTAAAAAAACAGTTGCACCAGAGGACTGCATTTACCCGACTCTAGATAACGACAATCTGTTTCTCATCCCTGCTGATGACCAACTTGATACCGTGCAAGATTATTTATCTAATAGTGGAGTTGGTGCAACCTTACTCAAGCGACGATTAGAAGCCATCAGCCAAATATTCAAAGTTTGCATTATCGATGCCCCACCCCAGAGATCGCAAATTTGTTTAACAGTGATTGGCGCAGCAGATTTTCTCATCATCCCCGCAGAAGCATCGGTCAAAGGTTACGGTTCTCTGGTGCGGACGCTCGACTTACTAAGCGGGTTACGCGATGTCGGAGCGACAAATGCCTCAATTTTAGGTGTACTCCCCTTCCGAGATCGCTGGTTTGGGAACACCCAAGCGCAAGAAAGTCGGGCAGCGGTAGATGGAATGCGAGATGAAGTTGGTGAGGAGCTAGTTTTACCTTCAATCCGCGAATCAGAACGCTATAAACAAGCCATTAACAAACGTACAACCCTCTCGCAGTTGGGTTACAACGACCTGGAATATCCATTTGAAATCTTAATTGAGAAAATCCGTACATCTGTTGGGAGCCAATAAAAATGTCAGATAACGTACTCAACCAACTACGCAACAAACGCAATCGCTCAACAGTTGAACCACGCCAAGATGCACTTGTTCCTAAAGCACAGCCCCTAGACCAAGCCCTAGAGCAAGATTTCCCACAACAACCTACCCCAGTTACAGAACAAGTGAACCCAACTGCTGATACAATCGCCGAACTGAAAGCCGAACTCGAAAAATACCCCCAAACTCGACGACATTCGGCAATCGTTTTAGAAAAAGACCTCGACCAAAAATTGACACAGTTTTGTAAAGACAAAGGCATCACAGTTGAGGTATTTTTAGAAGCTGCCTGGACTGTTGCAAGTGCTGATAACGAACTTGTAGCCAAAATCACTACGGAAGCCAAACGCCGCTACGACCAACGCAAACGGGTTGGGCAAATTAAACGGTTAATCACAATGCTGACTAATCCTTCAAAATAAAGACCTGTAAATAATGAGCCTCAGTACCCAACAAGAAGATTTTAGTTACGCTTATGTGTATGCCGTCACCGCAACTGCTGGCTACTCTCTGCAAGCAGCCACACGTAGGTTAGATAATAGCGGCATCGACGCTACAATCACCGTACCAGGAAAACTTAACTCCAAGCGTTTGCCGAGATTTGACGTACAAATTAAATCTACATCTCAAGATGTTCGTAAAGAAACATCTATTAAATACCGACTCAGCACCAAAAACTATGACGAACTCCGAGAAGACGACCCCTTTGTACCACAACTATTAATAGTTGTCTTAGTACCAGAAACAGTTAGCAACTGGTTATCCCAAACCGAAGAATCCCTAGACCTTTTTCGCTGCGGTTATTGGCTATCGTTGCGCGGACAACTACCAGTTGATAACAAGACGAACATCACAGTGGAGATTAAGCGTCAAAATATATTTAGCCCCGACGCACTCAAAACCATCATGTCACGCATCGCCGTTGGAGAATCCCTATGACAGCTATTTTCCCGGATGTGGAAAAATTTAAATATATCGACCCCCGACAAGTAGAAGCTTACTTAGTCGGGCATGGTTGGCAGCAACAGCAACGTCAAGGTGATAAAGCTGCCATTTGGACTTTAGACGGTTTTGAAATTTTACTTCCCCTCAAACCAGAAATTATTGACTTTTCTCGTCGCATGGCAGAAGTCGTTGAAACTCTGGCATTGGCAGAAACCAGATCCCAACAGTCAATTTGGGGTGACTTAATTACAAATGCACCCAAC
This sequence comes from Nostoc sp. HK-01, assembly GCA_003990705.1. Classification (GTDB taxonomy): domain Bacteria; phylum Cyanobacteriota; class Cyanobacteriia; order Cyanobacteriales; family Nostocaceae; genus Nostoc_B. The sequence continues at coordinate 12,079 of AP018324.1, read as the reverse complement.
ACCACCATCCAAGCAGTCGTCACGCACATTGCCACACCCAACGCAGATCATCTAAGTGGCGATATCACCATGCTGGGCATCGTGGTTGATAAACTGCGTCCCATCCACACCGAATTAGCTGACCGTGACTACATCCTGGCACTAAAGGCGTATCAAGAACGCTTGCCCGTTTACTGCACAGGTGACTTAATTAAGTCTAACGGTATTTTCATTCTGAAAAATCCCCATCACTTTAGCCTGGATGACACTGAATAATGTTCCTAAGCCATGACCAAAGTAGGTTGAATATTCAAAGATTACGAATGATTGCAACAAAGCCACAGCAAGGCTTACAAACCAAATAAGTGTAGAGAAGTTCACTTCTCGCAATCTTTGGGGGCTAGGAGGTATACAGCAAGGCACTTTTGAGGGAGGATCTATTACAAAGCTTGTTTTAACTGACCGTGAACACCCGCGCGATCGCTGACAATTTTAATCCAGAGTCGCTGGCGTTAACCGAACCAGTACCGCTAACTATGCACCCGGCTGAAGTTTATCTCCACAGTCTTGGGGAAGGTTCCCGGCGCACAATGCGAGAGGCCCTAAATGTGATCGCCCAACTGCTAACCAGTGGTACTTGTGATGCAAGCACTTTGGATTGGTCAAAGTTGCGTTACCAGCACACAGCCGCAGTTAGGTCAGTGCTGATGGAAAAATACAGCCCAGCGATGGCGAACAAAATGCTATGTGCATTACGGCGAACGCTCAAGGAAGCTTGGCGGTTAGGGTTGATGTCCACAGATGAGTATGGACGAGCAGCTGATATTGAGTCGGTGCGGGGCCAAAGTTTGTTGAAGGGGCGCGAACTCGATCCTGAAGAAATTGTTGCGTTGTGGTCTGATTGTATTCAAGATGACTCAACATTGGGTCGCAGAGATGCGGCACTACTGGCAGTTTTAACGGTAGGGTTGCGTCGCAGTGAGGTTACTTACCTTGATTTGAGCGATTTTAAGCCGCGCACTCGGTCATTAACTATACGGGAAGCTAAGGGACGGAAGGAACGAATTGTGTATTTACCTGAAGCTGGTGTGCAAGCTGTTACTGATTGGTTGCTGATCCGGGGTAAAGAACCAGGGCCGCTTTTTTATCCTTTAAATAAGGCAAATAAAATCATATCAAGGCGGATGAGTGAGCAGGGGGTGTTACGAGCATTGCAACGACGCGGAGAAAAAGCTGATGTGGATGCGTTTACACCTCATGATTTTAGAAGAACTTTTATCGGTAATCTATTGGATGCTGGTGCAGATATCGTCACGGTAGCGAAACTAGCAGGTCATGCGTCGCCAAATACTACAAGTAAATACGATAGGCGTGGGGAAGTGGCGAAGAAACGGGCGATTGATTTGCTGAATCTGCCTTATAGTAGGCGGAAAAACCTCACTTAATAAAGGTTGCGTGAGCTTAACAATAAATTTAGTTTAAAGATTTCATATTTATACAATTAATTTACCTTAATTCATCTAATTTCTTTTTAGCGACTTCTTTTTCAGTCATATCATTACTTCTTTTATAAACTTGTTCAAGATTATGTAGAGCTAAATCTTTTTCATCTATAGCTAGATATATATTTGCCAGAAAGCCGTAAATTTGTACATTATTTTCGTCAAGTTTAATAGCTTTTTTGAAATACTCCAAAGCAGTTGAATATTTTTGACGAGCTTCCTCAGGGGATTTTTTTAGTCTTGAGGCTTCGTCGTATTTCTCATATCCAAGTTTAAAGTAGTCAGTGCTATCCTTATTTTGAGCATCTGGATTTTTTCTAATATTGTCAAATCTAGATGAACTATCTAAATCGCTATATTGTTGGCTAATGTCTCCTAATATATTCGATTGAATTGCTTGTAATCTATTATTACAAATATTGATAATAGCTGGTAAAAGTTTATTATGATCTATGTTTTTGTTCTTTACTTTGGAAGAGTTAGGATTGAAAATACTATCAAAATAACCTACTAAATATTTATCTCCAAATTTCCTGTAAACTCTTTGCATTTCATCCTTATTTAAAATTAAAGTAGAATAATAATTATCGTATATTTGACTTTCATATTCTTTAGCTGCAACATATAATATACGAGCTTTATGATTTTTATAACTATTGTCTTCTGGCTTTACATTATTTAAGTAGATTAAATATGGAAAACTACTTATATCATAGTAGTATAAATATTGGTCGCGATAATTTACTAAATCGGGGGCAATATCTTTAGCTAAATTTTTCAAACCCTCAATCATTTCTTCAAGTGCAGTCTTCTGAGAAGAGAAAACATACCCACGATAATAAGGAACAGCCTGTCTAGTAGGATGAGGTTCAACCACTACAGCACTTATAACCAACCAGTGCTGTTTTTTCTGACAATAAAAATTTCTAATAACATAACTATGCATATTTAGAGCAGGTAGCCAAACACTACCTATTGGTAACAAGTCAGTAATATCTTCTACTGCCAAATCATAATTTTGCTCTCTTAGTCGCTCAATATTAATAGTAAAAGGCGTATCTCTTGTATCTTGTATGCCTTGAATATTCTTTCCGAAATTTATTGAGAATGAAGCATTAGATTGAAAATGATTATCTAAACCACGAAAAATTTCAAGTGAATTCATAATTTATACCTCTGTTTTTTTTGTCAAGCCAACCCCAAAAATTCGTAGTGCAGCTTTAGCATCTTCCCAGCTATCTTTATCTGGAGATAGTTGAATCTCATGAAATTTAATATCTATATTGGCGAATTTTTTATAATAGTTTGTTTCATAAAACTTTAATGCAAAATAATTTTCAGTATCACGTATTTTTGTGATTTTAACAAACATAGATTTATTAGGATTCCATTGGTCTGAAAAATTGACGAATATATGAATAGCTTTTAAGTTATTAAACCCCTTTTTAACAGTTAGTATGTCACTAAAAAGAGGTTCAAACTGTTTTTCTAATGATTCATCCCTTCCATCAATCATGTAAACAATACCATCTGGTTTATAGTATTCAATAGCTTTCCTCCAAAGATATCTTAAAGCTTTGTCCCCACCATAATCTACTGGTAATTTAATTGGTACATCAGAGTCAGTATCATCTTCACTTATTTTAACTTCTCTACCAATAATTGCGCCTATTCCTGTGGGTTGAATACTTTTTATACCCTTTTTATCAAGAAAATAGGGTTTTCCATACGTCATCAAATATATGAGGGCTGTTTTTCCAGTTTGAATATCACCCAATATTAAAACATTAGTACCAACAAATAAATTTTTGAAAACTTTCTGGAGTTGATCAGCAGTTCGTATTAGCAATGGTATCAATTCTTTAGATATCCATTTTATAAATTTTTCTTCTACATCTCTTAAAAATAGTTCCCAGAAGTCCATAGTGTAAAATTTTAGGTGGTTTTTCCGTTAGTTTTCTAATTTTTGAGCTAAAATTAGCTAATTTGAGTATACTTGAATTTTCGTTCAATAGACCGAAAAATTCTGCGAGTGCTAAAAATAGTAGTGCGTCATTTGGCACGCTTCATACTTTTACTTTGCTATTACTTTTTTTATAGCTATAAGCGTGTCGAATGACCCAGTAGTGTATGATAAATAGCTTTTATCAAATAATATAAAAACGCGACGTGCAGCTATAATTCTGCTCTGGGTGCATTCTATCGTCGCTTATGTTCTCAACTTTGCTCTCCTAAAGACATTATTAAATTGCCCAAATTTGTTACAAACTTTACTTTCTTGATTTACTAATTTGCTCAAACAATGATAAAGAAGTTTTTCACATTCATGACTGTAGAATAGACTTTTCACCCTTGCCCATAAACAGTGATTTTTGGGAATGTTTTGGTCTGAAGATAAAATTAAAGTTGAATGCTAAAATCTCTAATAATCAAGGTTTAGAAACTCTGAGTTACCAAATTTTACAACGTGGTAATTTTACACATATTCCGTCATACCCCTAACAGGAGTTGAAAATGTCTCGTTTTAAGATGATACGTTGCTATCTACACGTTGGTGTTTTAGATACTTATAAAATGCAAGTATTAGAACTATATACACCTGATAGAAAAAAAGTAGAAATCAGAGTAATAAATGAAGCTGATTTTTGTAAAAAACGTTGCTATGAGGAAATTGAGCCAATTAATGCTGTTGATGATGATGCCACAATTTTAGAACGCTGGACAAACATAATGAACCAATACAAAATAAGCAAAGCAAATAACGAAAATTGGGAGTATGACGCTGGAGGCGAATTTTATAAACAGAAGTTAAATTGTGAAAATGTAGCAGAATGGGTTATGACAGGCATTACTTTAGCACCACTTGGTATATGGTCTGTATGGTTAAAAAAGTATTTAGGGATTAATGTACATGATTTCCGTCTTGGCGGTAGCAGTTTTTCATCGAGTTAGTTAAAAACGCTCCCAAGATTTCAGTTATAGCCATTGCTCGTACCAAGCAATGAAATAAATCTTTCATCACTCTTGCTTCTAATTACTGCCGAGCTTGTGTAATCGCTGATTTACAAGACACCTGCCAGTATTTACTAACTTTTACCCATGCATCACTAATCCCATCTATGAGGTTTTTAATTACATCCCGCATTGAGTCTCTAGACCAAAAACTTATTGCTATTAGCAGACTTACTACTAATTAATTGTGCTGGTAGCAAGCGCTTGATACTACCTCTGGGAGTGTGATAGTTTGCAGACACAGATTTATTTTTGTCTCACTTTACATATATTTGACTAATCGTCTTTTCTTTTAGCCTTGTTCAAAAATCAATAGAAGTTCTAATATAGAATGATATTAAATTTTAAACTAGAATCATTGTTTTTTTATCCTAATTCTTTTAATTATGGAGGACATCCCAATAATGCAAATTTATCGTTCAAGAGCATTAAAATTATATCTGAAAATGATATTCAATTAGATGGATGGTTTGTTTTTTCTCAAAATCAACTTTCTAGAGGTACTATAATTCACTTTCATGGTAATTCTTGTAATATAACTAATCATTGGGCTTTTATTGATTGGATTCCATCATTGGGCTTTGATTTACTAACTTTTGATTATAGAGGCTATGGAAAATCTGATGGAACTCCAAGTTTTAAAGGAGTATTTAATGATTGTTGTGCGGTTATAAAATTTGCCCGTCAAAACTCGCTTGTAAGTAATAGATCGTTTATATTTTTAGGACAAAGTTTAGGTGGAGCATTTTTAATTAGAGCTATAGCAGAAAACTTAGATAAAGATATATTGGGCATTATTTTAGATAGCTCTTTTGCTAGTTTTAGCGAAATGGCACTTTCAAAGTTTCCTTTAGTGCCACAAACATTAGGAAGAGAATTACTAAATAAGTATGGTATCACCAATGAATTTGATCCTGAGAATTTTATAGATAAACTTAAAATAAATAAAATTTTTATACATTCAAAAAAAGACATAGTTGTACCTTATAATCTTGGAGAAAGATTATATCAACTTGCTCCAGAACCAAAACAATTTTTAAAGCTTGATAGTGCCAATCACTTAGCTCTATTTTTGAAGCGAAAAGGAAAAGCATGGGAATCAATAATTCATTTTTTAAACTTTCTTGCTCCATTAACTCACCCATGAGAGGTTAGAATAATATAAAATTATAATTTTATTTATGAAAAAACTCTGCATATTTTATGATTCAAGTCACAAAACCTTAAGTAGACCGAAAAGTTTTGACGATTTATGGTTGCAGTTCACTAGTCCTAATATGTAAGAAAAAGTTCTGAAAGTGTAACTACTCGATAACCTCTTCTAGTAAGCTCAGGTAGAATTTTCTCTAATGTTAATGCTGTTCTTTCACCCCGCTCACCATTGTCATGCAAAATAATTACTGAACCAGGACTAGCATTTAATAAAATGTGATTCGATGCAAACCAAGATGAGTGAATATGAGTATCAAGTGGAAATATAGAGCCTAAAACAACACTATATCCATACTTTTGGGCTATCTTAATCATCATGTGATTGTACAAGCCAGATGCAGGTCGTAACCAATAAGTAATACTGAATTGAGTAAGTATATTATGAGCCTCAAGTAACTTTTCCTCAAATTTTTCTGGTGATAACTTAATACTTGGTTCATCTTTAGTAAGGTGATTTCCTATCTCATGACCTTGCTCTACCATTTGCGAGATGATAAGCTCATTTTTTATAACTTTATCGCTAATAATGAAAAAAGTTGCTCGCGCATGATGATATCGCAGAACCTCAAGAAGTTTAGGTGTTGTGTTGGAATCGGGGCTATCGTCTATAGTAAGAGCAATAATTTTTTGAGTAGTTTTAGAAAAGTAAATAACTCCTGGAAAAATTAAGGCAATAATCGAAATCAGCCATCTTGGCTGGAAGATAAATAAAGCCATAACTATAGTTAACCCAACTAAAGCCGATTCAAGCAAAGAAGAGCTAAACGTAAAAATACTTTCCATAAAAGTATCTCTTAGAAGCTATTTATAAAGTAAATATAAAGGCGAGTAGGAAGGGATTACTGCAAGAATTAAAATACCTCATATAGGCAATACCTTAGCCGAAATAAGAGAGTAAAAACAGAGAAAGCTAAACAGCTATCTCGGCTCAATGCCCTGCTACCCGACCAAGATGACCCCTTTAATGGTTAAGCTTTCCGACGGTGTGAAATTCCTGTATTCTTTATTTTATAAGTCTTATAGCTTATTTTGTCGAACCATCAGGTTTCGTCTTAATTATTCTGAAAGAGGTAGTAATGGTTGATACTCCGGACAATAGAACGAAAGCTTTTCTGCAAGAAGTTGAGTCATTTCGTAAAAGTAGAGTCAGTAAACTACGGAATATTAATCATTGGTGGAGTATTACTTTAACTGTAACAGGTATAACTTTAACCGCAGTTACTACAGTCTTGGGAGTCATAGATAATGAAAATTATAAAAACTGGATTAAATTTGGAATAGCCTTATCTGGCTCAGTCGCTGTTCTTTCACAATCTGCAAATAAAGAGTTTCGTGTCAAAGGAAAAGCCGGAAAATATGCTCAGGTTGAAGCTCATTTACTTGTCCTTGAGTCTAAGCTCAGGAACATACAAAATTATGAAGAACTACAACAACTACAACAAGAATTTCATCAAGCCATTCTAGATATTGGAGATATTGAATTCCAGACTGAAGAAGATAAATCATAAAGGAGAGCGAAAAATTTCGGGGGAGATGGGCAAAAATTGAGCAGGGGTTCTCAACATTAATCATCCCAAAGTCCCTGAAACTTGGTAGATGCAAGTTCAGTGTAACGAACCGTGTGCTGTATATTTTTATGTCCCAGGTAACTCTGAATTGTCCGCGTGTCAGTACCTCGATTAGCCAAATAATAGCCCGTTCCATGCCTTAACATATGAGCATGGACTCTGAAAGGTAGACTAGCTAACTCACCAGCCCGTTCAACAATGCCGGCGATCGTATCATGTGCCAACGGGCCACGTCGAGAAGACTGGAAAACATAGGGACTAGCGGGATAATCTCTTTGAAGCTTGCGGAGAGAACGAATTTCTTCAGAGTAAAGAGGATGAGTAGATGGAGTACCTTTTTTAACCCGCTTCACGTAAATTGTGCCACTATTCCAATCTATTTGTTCCCAGCGCAGAGATGCCACCTCTGCCACTCGTAATCCGTGACGGTAGATTAACAAAATTAGGGTTGAGTCTCGGTGAGCGTGGCGAGTTTTTGACTTTTTGATAGCTGACCGCATCGCCTCAACTTCTTCTAGTAACAAATGCTCCCTAGTCCTAACCTCTGAGTATTTGTGAGAGTTAGGCGATTGACGCTCTCCTTTTTGAGTTTTACCAACTTTCGGTACTTGGAGGAGCTGCTTGACCATGACCCAAACTCCTAAAAAGCTTGGGGTATACGAGATGATTTTACCAACTTAAACACGAAAGTTGGTAAGCACAAAGACATAAAAACCAAGCCAGTCTTCTACAGAAATCTGTGACTATAAAGTAAATTTAATTACACTGCTTTGCGTTTTTTAAAGCATAAGACTTTAGCGTATTGCCAGTTCGCTATCGACCTTAAATCCGGGATACCATTGCTGGAATTTGCTAACCCACTCATCATTTAAAACTTTAGTTCGGACTTGGATTAGGAGATGACTTCCTTCTGGAGTCCACCGCATCTGTTGTTTTTTAACGAATCGTTTGCTAATCACTTGATTGACGGTAGATTCTACAAACGAGCTAGAAATACGTTCTCCATTACGGTAGCGTTCGCCATAATTTGGAATATACTGCCCATTATTTGAGATGTAGGTTTCAAATTCCTCTAAATAGTCAGAGAGTTTTTCTGCTTCCCGGCTTGGTTCAGTATCATAATCATCTGAAGCTAATGCACAGGCACTATCCATTAAATCTTCAATTTTTGATAATGCTTTAAATACATTCCCATGCCACAAATACCACTTTAAAGAGGTCAAATCTTTTTGGATAGATTCGCTCGAAATACCTGTTTCTACATCTTCTTTAGTGATACCTTTGGCAATTTGTTTCATCACAGTGATCCGCATCGTGATGTGAAACCAATCGAGTATATGTTCTGCATTAGGGTTAAGATAATACTGTAGGTCACGAATACTCTCTTCACCATCTGATAAAAATGTCACCTGTTGGTTCATCTGCATCCCTTGAGACTTAAGCACCTCAAATATACGGCGTTGGGGTTTGGTATCGTAACAATAAACCATGCCAAAACGCTTAGATGTACCGTCAGCTTTTATACTCTTGCCTGCAATAACCTGAAACTGACCTGCTGTTTTAGTTTTTCTGTTATAGAAACGAACATATCCTCCATCCATACCTACTACCAACGGTAAATCAGGTCTGGGAAGCCTATCCCAGTCTCTCTGGCAACCCTCATATAACATTCCTACTTCTTCTGGTAACTCCGATTCCAAACGTTTACCAAGTAAGTGTAGATTGTTCCGTATAGATGTAGCGTTTATTTCTCCTTCAACTGGTAGTAATTCTTGTAATAATTTGCTAGACAGTCCATAAGACATTAGGGATGCAAATTTTGATTCTAAGTAGAGCAATTCGGGTGATGTACGCTCTTTTAGTAAGTTTGCTACTGGGTTAAAACTACGAGTTGTTTGCTCAGTACAAGCACAGTTAAATAATCGATGACATTGCAGTTTTAATTTACCAAAAAGTGTTCTATGTGTGATTGTTCGTTTATCTTTATGCAATAACTTCTTGCCACAATGTGAGCATAATTCCTGCTGTTTTTGATATAGAGCTATTTGTTGATTAACTATGCTGTGTTGTGTTTGAAGCAATAATTCTTTGCCTTGAGCTAGGGTAAGTCCTAAGTTTTCCGGTTGTAGATTACCCTTTTCAATTTGTAAAATTTCTTGGATTAATTGGGTTTCTCCTGATTCTGATTCAACAACTAATTGGATTTTAAATTTCACACTATCTGTAGCGACCTGCAATGCTAATCGCTCAAACCTGCAATCATGACATTTACAAACCAGGATTAAATGCAACTATAATTACGCTTCAGCCAGGATTAAGGGTCTTGTCCACTTTTGGTGATCTAGTTTGGGGACATAAGTTTAGGCGATCGCAAAAAATTGAATTTTTTTAGTCAATAGCGATAGAACGAACGCCTCAGTAATTGAGAATGGTGTCAACAAATCAATAAAAGATAGAATGGAAATGAAAAGGCTAAACTTCTTGTGTACTCTAGCTTTTAGGTAATAAAACGAAAAATAGTTGAGAATCACACACTCAGAATCGAATATGGGTCAAAAGGCGATAGAAGTACTGTGTCGCCTATTACCCGATACAAAAAATCTTCAGCTTGAGAATTGGCTGATTAACGAAGCACAAGCTACTATAACGTTAATTATCGCTTCAGTACAAACTGTTACTCAATGTCCAATCTGTGCCTCCCAAACTCACCGAATTCATAGTCGCTATAAGCGCACATTGGCTGATCTACCGTGGGCTGATTATAGAATCACTTTACAGATGTGTGTACGGAAGTTTTTTTGTATTAATGTTAATTGTAGACGACGAATTTTTACTGAAAGATTGGCTAACGTAACTGCTCCTTGGGCGCGTCGGACTCTGCGACTAGCTCAACGATTTACCGCTACTGGGTTGGCATTGGGCGGTGCAGCTGGGGTAAGACTTTCACGACGCTCAGGTTTTACTGTGAGTCGCAACACACTGCTGCGATTAGTGCGTAGGATGCCTTTAAAATCAGCCGATTCGCCACAAACTCTTGGAGTAGACGATTTTGCCTTTCGCAAAAGCCAAACCTATGGCACTATACTCGTTAATTTAGAACAAAGCCAACCAATAGCTTTACTCCAAGACCGCTCTGCGGAAACTTTAGCCCAATGGTTAAAAGCACATCCAGGTATTAAAGTTGTCTCACGAGACCGAGCCAAAGCTTATGCTAGTGGCATTAGCCAGGGAGCGCCCGAAGCTATCCAGGTTGCAGATCGTTTTCATCTACTACAGAATCTAGGAGAAACACTCGAACGAGTGTTTCATGGGCATAGCAAAGACTTGAAAGAAGTTGATGAAGCTTACAGTCAAATTGAAGTCATCCAAACAGATGGCACAGTAGTTGCACCAGTACCGCCACCCCCAACACCGACGAAACAGGAGCGCCTTGCCCAACAGCGCCGTACACGAAGACTAGCGATTTATCAGCAAGTTTGGGAATTACATCGCCAGGGGTGGTCGGGACAAGCTATTGCCCGCAGACTTGGTATTGGTCATGGAACTGTGTTTCGTTACCTGAGTAGTCTCACTTTTGTTGAACGTCAGGGACGTAGCGACCGTGGTCGAAGTCTGCTGAACCCTTACAAAGATTATCTTCTCAAACGCTGGAACGAGGGTTATATCGATACCAAAGGGCTGTTTGGGGAAATTCAACGGCGTGGTTACTCTGGTAGCTATGATACTGTAGCCCGCTACACCCGTCGGTTACGCTCCTCACAAGGTTTGAAACTGAGGCAACGGCTGGTAAATAAACCTCTGCCTATGGTTGCTGAACCACAGCAGAAGTCTCTTATACCAATTCACGAAAAATTTGATTCAAATAAAGCATCAAGAATAAAATCCCACCCTGTGATAGAAGCAACGGTTGATGTATTTAATTTCTCCAAACGCTGCCAGATAAATTGTCTTAATTCATCTAACGTAGCAAAACTTTCCCAAGCCAAATGTCTTTTAACTTCTTCCCATAACCGCTCAATTGGATTAACTTGCGGTGTATGTGGGGGTTGGAACAATAAAATTATATTCTCTGGTATCTGAAGATGTTGGCTAAAATGAAAAGCACCGTTGTCTAATTGAATAATATGTATATCTTGGGAATAATTAGCAGAAAATTTTTCTAAAAAAATCTGAAAACAAGCTGCATTTAAATGAGATAATTCCCAAATAAAATACTCGCCAGTTAATGGTTCAACTAATCCATATAAATAAAAATTCTCTCGTTTCCACTGCATAATGCCGATAGGCTTCGTACCTTTTGTTGTAATTAATCTACCAGCTTCAGTTTTCAACCCCACACGGCTTTCATCCTCACACCAATATCTAATTTTTCTTTGTCTATCTATTGGTGATATGACATATTTCTCAATTACTTCTAGGTATTGTGGAAGTTTTTTTTAAACTCTTCTTCCGCTTCAGGCTGGTGTTTAATACCTACTGCACGCGGCACTTTTAGCTTCGCTTTCATTTGATAACGTACTGTATCGTGTACTACTTTATATGACGCTTCTACTCCCTCCACCGCTTTTAACCATGTTCGTATTTCTTCATAACTTTTGAATCCCTGTGGGTCATCCAGTTCTTTTAAAAGTTGCTCTCTTACTTCCGTGTTTATAATTGGTGGTCGTCCTGATCCCTTCTTTCTTGATACCAGACTGCTAATTCCCGACTCTGTATAAGCTTTTAACCATCTTTGCACTGTTGCTGTTCCTCTTCCTAACACAACAGCTAAATCCTGTATTGTCTTTACCTGCCCTATTTTCAATC
>AP018323.1 GCA_003990705.1 Nostoc sp. HK-01 | reverse complement strand
TGACTTTTCACGGGATGTGGAAAAGGAGAAGTGGTTCGCGGAGAATTTACGCGAACTAACTTTTATGGTTGGCGATATTTAGAAGTTTCTTCGATTAAATCTTTCAGCCCAAGGTTGAGGGACTCAATTGATCGATCTAAAGCTTGAATTTTGGCACGGCGGGTAATTTGTTCAAGAGCATCTATGTAAGCTTGACTACCAGATTTACCTAAATGCTGATATCGAGACAATTTACCATCAGTCTTTGTAGGAAAAATTGGTGAAGATGCCTGTAGTTTGTAATACCAATAATTATCAGTCCGCCCCTTAGCTTGGTAACGAACAATCCAACAGGAAGCGGGAGCGACCTTACCCGAAGCGAGTATTGAATGAATTTCTTGCTCAAGACGTTGTTTGGTTTTGGCTACTGCGTCTATACGTTTGGCTAAATCATCTTGAATTGAAGATTTTGGCGACAGGGGCATATAACACACTCCGATTTGGTTCGCGTATAATATCCGCGAATTATTTTCTGATGGAATCAGGCAGGTGTTTAGCTTTTGGAACGCATTATTTAAGATTTTGGTGTAGTAGCCAACCTTGGCACAAGGTTTCTAACTCTAACCAACCTCTCCATAAAACTTGTATACCGATGGCACTGTTTTTCCGATGTTCTAGGTATCCTCCCAGGCGGGCGATAGCGCGGATTGCCCAGTCAACAGTAAATTCGATATCTTTTTTCAGTTTAGGTGGGCTACTAGCTATCAATACATCCATTTGTTCTTTTGTTAACACCACACTAGCGTCAAGATGCGGACAGTTACGGTACAAATATGTCATTCGTAATAACTGCGCGGCAATCACAGTTAAAAATCCCAACATTGTTGACATACTTTCACCAGCTAATCGATAGCTTTCAGCTTGGCAACCAGATTTTAGAATCTTATGATACTCTTCAACCCGCCAACGGTACGTATACCAACGGAGAATTTGAGTTGCTGATTGCTCCGAATCAACTAGCTCAGTAGTTAGTAGCATCCACTCTACTGGTTCACCATTTTCTGGACAATTAATTTCTCTGGCATAGACTGCATAAACATGAAAACTGCCTTGATTTTTTAGCCGTGCGGGAGGACTAATTGATACTGGACAATATCTAACTTCTAAGGTGGCAGTTCTGGCATGACGTTTTTTGGTTTCGACTAGTTCAACGTCTTTAACAAACTGGACGGGAGTGGAATTTACGTATGACCATAGATGACCATTTTCGCCTTCTAAACAACGGTTGTGTGCCGCCCTGACTACTACACCTGCATTTTTAGTTTGACTGATTTGAGCGAATACTTCTGCAATATCGCCTTCTCTATCAAAAACATGAATTATCTTCGATGATAATCCCCCTACTGGAATTTCTAACTCAGAAAATTGTTTTTCTATCTTTGAGAAAGCTTCAACCCATCGATAAGATTCTTTTTCTTTAAATTCTTTATTTCTCTTAGCTTTTCGCTCTTTTTTTAGACGATCTTCTTTAAGTTCTTGAGTTTCATTACTCGGTTGTGGTGCTTTATGCTCTCTATGCCACAGCTTCTCCCACAATAGCCCTAAAGGTTGTCCAAAATCAGGCTCTAAAGCTAAACAACTGTGTAGAATTAATCCATTTCCGCCATTACCTATTGGGCCGTATTCTTCTCTTTTATCTAATATTTTTTTGTAATCTAAAAAAGTTGTATCTCCTACAGCTAACACTACAGGAGTGCCGTTTATTTCTTGGGCTGTTTGTTTAAAATAAGGTTGAGTCAACTTTTCAAAACTGGTTTTTGGATTCGAGAAAAATTCGTAACCACGCTTGAGGTCACTGGCAGTTTTAAATATTTTTGATAAAGGCTGACCATATTTTACCGATAAAAGTTCACCTATTGATGCTGCTCGTTGAGTTAAACGTTTGTCTCCAAAGTTACACTCCCCATACAGGTTCTTTTCTAATATTTTCATTTGCGCTCATTTACACACCTACCACGACAATATCTAAAATCACAAGTTAATTCTCTAGCATTGGTTCGCGTAAGTCTTACGCGAACCACCTTCCCTTTTCCACATCCCGTGAAAAGTCAGATCAATCGCCTCCTTAATTAACCGCCGCTTCTCCGAAGGAGTACAGCGTTCATACATCGAACGCAGCGTCTCCACCGTAGAACCCATAGCATCAGCCAAAGACCGTAATTGTGCATCCGACAGACCCACTTGGAAACCCCAAGTCGCCCAAATATAGCGCATCGTATGCGGCGTTATCCGTTTGCCAATCAGCGAATGTGCTTGATAGGCAAAAAAGTTAGCAAACGTACTATCCGTATAACATTTGCCCACATCAGGCACAATAAAGAAATATCCCCAAGACCACATCTGCGACTTAGCATTTATCCGCACACAACAAGTATCTAGCGGCATAAACTCAGCTCGCCCCGCCGTCACCCAACGTCCCCGAACTCCTCGTAACCCATCATCCCACCAACTATAAGTTTGGGAATTTTTGTAATTACCAGGCAGCCACCAACCATAGAGATAGCGTTCAATATACTCATAAACACAACTACCATCCCCAAACTGGTGATTGGGAATTTGGAATGACTTGTGACCATGAAACTTGCGAGTCTTATAATCTTGGATATCCTTGACCCACACCCCATCCTGGTAGTACTTGCCCTCATAAGTATAAGTTTTGTAGATATAGTTATCTTCCAGCGTGCCATCAGCACGTTTATCCCGCACAGCATTAGGAGGCAAAGGGTGATACAAACCATTAGCCGGCACATCAGTCGGTCGCGCCACCGGACAACACAGTGCCACCTTCAAATTCCTCGCCTCTTGTTGGCGACGAGCCGGACTTAAGCCCAAATCAACCCAAGCTAAAAACTCCTGATGACTAATAGCTATCTGCTGTGGCGAACGAAAATTGCCCCGATTGTTGCGAGGTCGGCAGTACAACCGCAACGGCTCAACTACAGTTGACTGCACCACAGAGAGTGCAGATTTCCCCTCTGGCACATCAGGCCATTTGCGCGACTGGTCAGCAACATAATAGCGATTGCGCGACCATTCCTGCATCGCATCCACTTCCCGTCTTAAAAGATTATTTACCAGCTTAAATAAGGGAATATTGTCGTAATCTGACTTATCTTCCACCCAATCACGGTACAAGAACTTACCGAGAATCAAAATCGATAACATCTTGAGATGACGAGTTCTCGGACTCGTGGAATGCATCACAGACTCTAAGAAATTGAAATAATCGCAAATCCACGCTTCTAAGTAAGCCTTGTGAGTCTTCCACAGCTTTTGCTGCTGTTTGGGAGTCAACTGTTCTAGCTCTTCTTCTGTCACCAAAGGAAAGATTAATGACAGCGACAGTTCATGTTTCACCATAGGAGCATAGTGAGAGCCGTATTTGGAAAACCAACCCAGAAACAGCTCGATATTCTTTGAGTGTCCTTGAGCAGTTGATTCTTTCACCCCTTCAATCACTCGTCCCTGCCAATTAGCAACCGTCATAAATTGATAAAATTCATTCAATTCGGCTTGCAATTGAGGTGGAGTTGCTTGTGGTTGTAGGCGATAAGGCAGTGATTTACCCTTACCCGGCATCAAAGGCGTATTGGACATATCCCCATACAAATTCACCTTGGGTGGACAACACTGAGAGCGAAATTTTTCTGTCCGCCGCAGATTACCCGGCCACCAACTTTCTTTTTCAGCCCAAGTCATCCACTGATTAATTCTGGCACCATAAGTATTACGACTAGCTTGGGATACATTCAATTTGTCAAACGCTCTTTGAATTGCTGGTCTTACCTGAGGTAATAAACTTGTAGGTAACGATTTCATATGAACTTTAGCCGCCTCCGTTTCTGCCAGAGTCATCTTCTTATGGGGATGCTGGCGTTGAAAACCGAATTCAGTTAACAAAAATCTGAAGATAGCCGAATTAATTTCATTGAGAATCCTCTGCAATTGTTGAGAGGAATAAATAGTGCTTAAAGAAGTGCAATAAAGTTGATAAACTTCCCCCAAATTCTGAGGATTGTTGCTCATAATAAATAACTCCAAGTAGATTTGGCAAACTCTAATTTTTTCTCAAGTCTTATATAGGACTTAAGATGTGATAGATTAAGAACTACAGAAAAAAATCAATTCAGGCAGATTTATTAAGAATTAATGGTCTGGCTACGGATTTATCAGCAATCCTTTTGAAGAACCGCCAAATCTTCAATAAGACCTGAAAAGATTAGTGTAGAAAGATGATGAGTAGTTTTTCATCAATAAACCTCAATAAATAAATAGCTCAAAGTAAATAAATAACCGGTCTTAAATAAATCCTGAGCATAGGTGGTAATTGGTTTATTGATGAATTAACATTGGGGAAAATTGACCGATTTTTCGAGTTGGAACCAAATTAGGTTTTATACATTAGCTAGAAGCAGCACCATCTACTAATTTGATTAACCCGCGGCCAATACGCTCAATCATCTCACTGCGAGAAATATCCAGTTGTTGACTAAGCTCATCTAATCCAGTTAAAGCAGTTGGGGTGATACCGATAGACACACATTTTTTGATTTCTGAATAATGTTCTGGTTGACCGCGAGTTGATTTTATGCCCTTACGAATGGGCTTTCTCTGATGCTCTTTTCTAGACTTGTTCGGGGATTTAGTTTTCTTGGTCATGGATGTTTCCTTATTTATGAGATAACAATTATGGTGCTGATTGAACTATTCGTGATTACAAAGCAAGTGGAATAATTTGGGATTTTGAGATTAACTAGAATCATTTTTCTGTTCGATTGGCATAAGTTTTGACCTTTGATTAATCAACGAATTCAATAGCCGTTGTTATCAAATGCCTAAAAGCTTTTTTGGTTCAATAGGCATTAAATAAAAGAGCCACCAGGTATGACCTGAGTGGCTCCCTCCTTTCGGAGTTGGCATATTAAATTGTGTTGATTAATCAGCTATTTTAATTCATTTTAACCCTTGCTCACAAAAGGGCAAGAGCTAGTAGCTGAAATTCAAAAATTATTTGGGAATCATTTAGTATGTGAGACTAGGGTATGTTTGCCAGAAAGTTTGAACGCTTCCTGGCAAGGTACTTACCAGGAATAAAATCGCTGCTCCGTGGAACTAATCTGGGCATAGCCTAAGCATATTGCAGGCATAGTCATGAGAAATTGTAGTTGGCTATACAATGAGAGTGAAATAAACCCAACTAATTGCATAGGCTTTGTGGAGTTTATGGCTGGGCTTGTCAAGGGAAGAATCACTATTGTAGTTCAATTGTAGTGCTGTGGTAGTAAATCGAGTGGCTGTGAATGTGATTTTGTTCTGATGAAGCTGTTGAGTCAAAAAAACGGGAAAAACTTTTTTGCGTACTGTGCGAGAGTTTTAGTCAGAAATTTTTGCGGTAGAAATTAGGGTCGTGTATGAGGTTTTTGGGGTCAAAATCCTTATATTTACCATTGATTTACCTTATAAATGCCATTGAAATGCCATAGATTTACCTTATTTTTGGCAGAATAAGTAAATTTTGCAAAAATTCAATTTGAGGCAGCAGTAAATCCTTATTTCTGCCATTGGTATGCCATTGAAATACCATCGATTTACCATTAAAATTCCTTTTTTAGAAAATCCTTGTAAATACCTTATAAATTCCTTTGGGGTTGAATAATAGTTAGGATGCGAAGTTTATATGAAGCCAAGAAAAGTTAGTATCAGTCCGCCTAAGATGTCTGTTGATAAAAAGGAATTGGTACGCCGCGTTCAACAACGGTTGAGTAAACAAACCGGAGCAGTTGAAGAAATTATTGATGCCACAATAGAGGAAATTTATGAATCTCTAAAACAGGGGGACAGTGTTGCTCTACGAAACTTTGGCACTTTTTATGTCAGAACAGGGCGAGATTGCTGGGTATTTAAGTTCAATCCCTCGCAACGGTTACGTCAAGCGTTTGGTTGGTCGTCAACTCATAAGCCCAAGCCCTAACATGATCTGAAGATGATATTTCTGCCGTGCAGTCAAGTTGTGGTCAACTTCAAGCCTGATAAAATTCAGTAGGCGTAGATATAGCGTAGCTGACACAGGGGGCAAACTAAACCGTCTAGTTTTAAAATTCTGCTAGTGTTCAAAGGTGAGATTTTTTATAAAGTCTTGTCAGGTATGGGTTTCAAGCTTTTGATATGACGGGGCGATCGCAATTGGAAGATAGTTGCAATGTCAGGGACATTTTTCGCTTGAATCTATCCCAAAGAATTGATAATACTTTGGGGTAGAAGCCTCAATTTTTGGGCTATAAACCTTTATTTAAAAGGGTTTCAGACTATGAGATTCAAAATAAGTTACTGTTTTTTAGGGGAATAATTGTAACTAAAGTTAATAAATACTTTTGCTGTTGTAGCTATACATACCCAAAATTTGCACTGTAGCCTAATTTTTACTGAAAAGCCTGAAATCCATGTAGAGTAAGAGTTTAGAGATGAGCTTGACTCAAATCTACTGGTGAATATTAAACTAGACGGTTCAGTTTGCCCCCTGTGTCAGCTACGCTATATCTACCCCTAGTTGGTTGACTTTGCCGAAAATGGAAGTTGAGTAGTGTAGGTAGACTTTTTTGAGATTTGGACAACTCTACCAAAAGTAAAGTTGTATGTCATGCCCGATTGATAGAAATATGTTCGCAGTCATTTGTTATTCTTCATTCAGCATGGATTTTATTTTGTCTATAAAATTTTGAATATCCAATGGCTTGAACATTACTTGAGATAATTGAACTAAGCTTTCTCTTTTGAATTCTTCTTCATTAATTGCTGTTATAAACAATATCGGAAGATTGTCAATTTTTAAATTTTTCTGAATATATTTAGCGAGTTCGTAGCCACTCATATCAGGCATCATTACATTCGATACTAATAAATCAGGTTGATTTTGTTGGATTTTAAAAATTGCTTCCCTTGCACTATTTGTAGTGTCAACTGCAAAGCCTTCTGGTTCTAGAGTAAATCTTAAAAGCTCAACTATATCTTCAATATCATCACAGATTAAAATCTTTTTCATAAAAAACTATAAAAAGGGGTATTAATTTCAATGCTAAAAATTAACATTGCCAATCAACCCCCACCAAAAGATATAGAGAAAGAATATTAAAAAAATCTACCTTAATTGACAAAAGCCACGACCGAGCAGCAGCATTGCGGAACTGTGGCAGCGATCGCCCCGTAGCCAGTGTTGAGCAAGAAAGGTGAACAGCACTAGCTCTCAAAACCATTGATATACGGAGGCTGTAGCCACCAAAGTAAGAAAATTCAAACCTGATTTTCTTACTTTCGGCTTTTTGAAAGTATTTTCTCCTCTACTCTTGGCCGGCGATCGCTCTCGCATTAAGGTAAGAATGCAAAATTTTTCTGAAACTCTCTTTGAGCAAAAAATTCAGCCGCTGCGTGGCGACAGACTCGCTACTTTCGATTCTAGAAAAAGACTATTCGAGACACCGCACAGTTTTGATATTTTCAAGAAGATTTTCATAATTTTTTGCTTTACCCCCTGATTACTAATCGAAGGTTAGATTCAGACTAGGGATCTGTGTGGATAGCTCATTAAAAATGACAATCTTAGTTCTGGCGGCAAACCCGAAAGGAACCAGTCCTTTGCGCCTGGATGAGGAAGTGCGGCAGATTGAGCAAGCCTTGCTTAGATCGCCGTATCGCGATCGCTTCAAAGTTATATCTCAATGGGCGGTTCGTCCTGATGAAATCCGCCAAGCACTATTAGCCCTTCATCCTCAAATTGTGCATTTCTGTGGGCATGGTGCAGGTGAAAAAGGATTGGTACTAGTAAAGGATATTGCAGTTTCCATCTCCACAAATGACTGTTTAGTTTCAGGAGAGGCACTGGCAAATCTGTTTAAGCGATTTAAGCAACAACTATACTGTGTTGTTCTAAATGCCTGCTACTCGGAAGTTCAAGCAATTGCTATTAACCAGCATATTGACTATGTAATTGGGATGAAGCAGAAGATAGGAGATACATCTGCTATTAAGTTTTCAGTTGGTTTTTATGATGCACTAGGAGGAGGGGAATCTATTGAGAGTGCTTATGAATTGGGCTGCAATGCTATTCAGTTGGATGGTTTAGCAGGACACTTAATACCCACTCTTGAAAAAAAAAGACTATCAATTAGCGATTACCAACTTTTGCAACTAATTAAGGATGTTTGTAAGCATTCCGATGTATTGGGAAGCGAGCGGCGAGAAGCCTTTATCCGCTTGCTGCCATATCTTCAGGAATTGCCAATTCATTACAAACGCCCAGGTCAGAAATACCTGCAAGCTCTAGACCAAACCTGGAAATGGGTCGCGCTAAATCTTTTTACCTTTCAGGTAGAACCGCATAAACCAATTCACTTAAGCCTGGAAAAGTGGATTAATGAAAGACTTTACCAGGAAATGAAAATCTTAAGTCAACAACCAAAACCAGACTTTCCTGCTCCATTGTTGAGCGATTTGGACAATTTTGAAATTTTTTGGAAGCCATGAGACAGTTAACGTTAGAAAAGCTCAACCTATGAGAAAAACCTATGACAGAGACAGAAATCCGATTGCGGGAACTAATAGCTAATATCTGTGAAAATCCTAAACCACTTACAGAGCCAGAGCGCAAACGATTAGTTAATCGTCTATTAATCACAGTTCAGAAATTACCTGGACTACTCAAGTCTTCCCATTTAGATTTCCTTGAAGCTCTGGATAGAACTTACTGGTGGTTGAGCCGAAAAATCTGTCAGTTTAACCTACCTTTAGACAACTCGCTGTCTTATGAAGAAGGGCTAACACGATGGATTAATAGTTACCTCTACCGAAGGATTCAAGATTTATACAACCAAACTTCAATCAGTCCATATAGTTTGGATCAATCAATTAATCATGGTGAAGAAGACAACCTAACCTGGTTGGAGCAACTACCAGCAACTCCGGAACTACTAACTCTAAACAGTCTAGAAACATATATAGAGCGTTTGCAAAAGGAGAAGACACAAGATATTTTTCTAAAGTTTGAAATTTATGTTGAGCAAGACGAGGATAAGCGATTACAAAACTGCCATCCACGTCATTTTCCAAATTGTAATTGTCAAATGCTTTGTCAAAGGATTCTATTGCAAAACCCATCGGACAAGATTTCAGATATTAGTCGAGAATTTGGCATTAATTATCAGACTCTTGACTCTCATTGGAAAAAAAAGTGCAAACCCCTATTAAAAGAAATTTTAGTAGAACTAGGATACTGCTCCGAATAGATTTTTAGTCGGAAAAATGGTTTGTAGACAGAGTAATTTTTTGGATATATACGCAAATGGACATGACTGAAAGTAACTTAGTGGAAAATAACAATATGGGGTTTATTGAGATACCACTTGGAACTGAAGCACATCACTATGCTGAAGAATTTGCTGCCGAACAGCGTAATCCTCAAAAAGGTAAGCAAGTTTATCTCAATACTCTAGCGGTTTATGCTGTTCATCGATATTTAGACTGGATAAATATTGAAACTGATTTGAATCAAAGCGATAGTTGGCAATCTGGTACTAGAATGCTGTTTGATGTTGCAGATTTATTTATTTCTGGCATTGGTAAATTAGAATGCCGTCCAGTTTTGCCTAATCAAGAGATTTTGTATCTTCCTGAAGAGGTCAAGCATAATCGCATTGGTTACGTTGCAGTTCAATTCGGTCAACAATTAAACCAGGTAGAGCTGTTAGGTTTTATCCCTGGCGAAGATATCATTGATTCATCAGAGGAGATTAGACTAGATAAACTACACCCTCTAAATGACATTATTGGTCATCTTGTTGAGCAAACGGAGCCAAATAAATTAATAGCTCTACGTGAATGGCTAGAGCGTAACTATTCACCAGGTTGGGTTCCGCCAGCAGATTTGATTTTGACTTCGGCATTTAAGAGACTCAGCCCCACTGCATTACAACCGTCTGCTGTTCGAGCTAAAGAAATCAATTTAGGCGGACAGTTGGCCAACCGAACTTTAGCATTGGTTGTGCGTTTAACACCAGTTAGCACGGAAGATATTGAGGTTCAGGTACATCTTTATCCAACTAGTAAATCTTCTTATGCTGATTTACCAGCTGATGTCCAACTCATTGTAATAGATGAAAAAGGTCTGGACTTCATGCACGCTCAAACGAGAAGATTTGATGAATCGCTTTGTTTGCCTTTCAGTGGAAAGGCAGGTGAAAAATTTGGGGTGAGAATTGTATTTGGTAACACCTGCATTTCGGAAAATTTCGTGATATAGCTACATTACCTTTTGAAGCAAAAATTATAAATTTTGAAGGAAGACTCTGATGTTGCTCAGGTTCAAGTTGCGAAAAGCGGATGGGGGAAAAGTACGAGCTACCGTATTTTTGGACGGGGAAGAATTGGCTGAAGGTTGTTTAACTGAATCTTTAGATGAGCTTAAATCATCTTTTCGCCAATGGCAAGAAGCATATTTAGGGTTAGAAGATGTGGCATTACGCCTCACACCAGTATCAGTTAAGCAGCGTTTTTCTAGAGATGAAATCGCTAGGTTTGCTGAATCTTTTAGACAAGGTTTTGACGAATGGCTTAGGGGGGATGCAGAATGGCAAAAAGCTAGGGAGAAATTAGCAAGAAGATTAGCCAACAGATCTGAAGGCGAAATTCGCATTTTTCTAGACGTTGATGAAGCTGATCTACGACGATTTCCCTGGCAAGATTGGGAATTTTTTCAGGAATATTGTCAAGATGCGGAAGTTGCCTTATGTGAGCGCATAGATGCCACTAAAACCAATTCTCCATCAGGCTCAGTAAAAGTTTTAGTAGTTGTAGGGAACAACGAAGGTATTGCAGAAGGTATTCGAGAAGACCTGAAAGCAATCGAGGAACTAGAACAACAGAATAAAGGAATTTTCAATGTTTTAGAACAACCTAGTCGTCACGAGTTACTTGACTCCTTACGGAGCCAGCCCTACGAGATTTTTATTTTTACAGGTCACAGTGGGAGTAGCGATAATAAGGAAATTGGTTGGATTGGGCTTAGTCAGACAGATAGCTTGAAGATTACTGATTTAAAGTTGGCATTGCGTCAAGCTATCAATCAGCGATTACAACTTTGCATTTTTAATTCGTGTGATGGCTTGGGGTTGGCAAAGCAACTGGCTGAACTGAAACTTCCTTTAGCAATTGTGATGCGAGAGCCAGTACCAGACGAAGTAGCAGCGAGATTCTTGCGAGTCTTCTTGCAAAATTTTTCTAATGGGGAATCATTTTTTAGGTCTTTCCGTGAAGCACGGCATGGATTGGAAGGCTTTAATGCTAAGTATCCTGGTGTTTACTGGTTGCCAAGCATCTGCATTGGTATGTCGGTTGAACCACCCACATGGCAGCAACTTAGTGGATTTGAAGAACCTATAACGGATAAGAGAGGCTTTCCACCTCCACCTCCACCGTCTGTTCCCTTTTGGAAGCGGTTGCTATTGCCTATAGGATTAGTGGCTGTTACTTTGCTCTCACTTGCTGTTGGGAACTTTTGGTTGACTTTTAATCAAATGCACTCAATCGATAAAAACATCGTTACGAAGAATGATACTAAGAGAACTAGTATCAAGGATATTCAACCGCCTCAAATTTCCGGAACTGTGCCATATGGTGGTAGTACATCAGCAGTATTTCTTGATAATATGATCCGGCCAGTAATTCATCAGTTACATAAAAATTTCACCTTAAAGCCCAGTTTTAGTAACACAGGCAAAGGGCTTGAGCAAATGTTCGACCCTAATAAAAATACTGATGAGCGACTCCAATTTATCTTTGCATCAAAATCGGTTAACAGATTGAATACTAAATTAGAACACATAGCTGATGATGCAATTGCAGTTGTAGTCAACCCTAACTTACCTGTAAAAAGTCTGACTCTGGATGATTTAAGACGTATTATTACAGGTGAAGTGACCGATTGGCGAGAAATTATTGGTGGACAGTCTATACCCATCCACGTTTATTTTCGTCCTGAAAGTGGAACTGAGGAATTTCTTAAAGAGGCTTTACCGCTAACAAGTGATCAAAAAGATAAAGCATTCAAAGGTAAGAATTCCTTTGCTATTACTAATCCTCAGTCACCTCTAGAAGAAGCTAAAAATAAAGTGCAGAATGATCCAGGGGGAATTTATTTTGTCACAGCTTCTGAATCTGTCCATGAATGTGAGTTTAAACCTGTCCCAATATTGGGTTCTGGCAATGTGTTGGTTGCACCTTATAAGGGTCAGTTAATTGCGCGTGATTCTAATTGCGCTCAATTACCACAAGAGAAACGCAATCAAGTTAATATTGAAGCAATCAGAAACAGCACTTATCCTCTCATTCGCCCAATCTATTTAGTTTTACGGACTGATGATCCAACAGCTAAGAAATGGGGTGAATATTATTTAAACGTTCTGCGAACTGACGAGGGAAAAGACCTAATTTTGAAAGCTGGATTTCTACCTAAGTAATCTGCGTGCTTTATCACATACTTTAACTCGTGCTATTTTTTCCTTTTTAGTGGGTTTCCGTCGATATAACAGCAAAATGTGACACTTATAATTTTAAAATGTGGACGATTTTGCAGTTATATCGACAGAAATTTAATGGGGTTCTCTGCTAGTTATTGCCCAAAACGTTCTGGGCAATTTGGCCCTTTAGTTAGATAAAGGGGTCAAGCTGCTAATGAGTATTAAGGGTAAGAATCCTTACAACGAGCTTTTCAATAATCACCCTGACTGAAAATTTGTCTAGTCAAAATCTTTTTCATCTGAAACTAAGGCTTCCAGCCTTTTCAAAATTGTCTGCACTTGTTTCCACTTTTTAGAGTTCTCCCAAACTTTGGACTTAGTTAGATGACGGGTAACTGCTTGAATTGTGGCTTGCGGCGACTCAGAATCTATTGAAGGTTGCAGTGC
Source organism: Nostoc sp. HK-01 (assembly GCA_003990705.1). Classification (GTDB taxonomy): domain Bacteria; phylum Cyanobacteriota; class Cyanobacteriia; order Cyanobacteriales; family Nostocaceae; genus Nostoc_B. Next base: position 29,595 of record AP018323.1, on the reverse strand, counting down.
CTTAACTCGTTCTCGAATTTCACTAACAGATAAATCTGCGGCAACCGCTTCTTCTAACAATGATTGTCTCTGTTGTTGGTCTTTAATTCTGGCAATCAGTTGAGCTTTGGTATAAGCAATTTTTCCGGCTCGGAGTGCTGCTAAAATCTCTGCTGGCAACTTCAGCAGTGGTAAACGACTAGAGACAAAAGATTCCCAACTAAGCTTTCCTAATTCCTCGAAAACTGCTATTATTGCCTGTCCTTGTTCATTGCCCAAAACGTTTTGGGCAACTTTCCCTTTCGCTTCATGTTGCATCCGGTAAAGTAGATTAGGGACATCGGCTACTGGCAGAGAAATCCGGATAGACAGCAGTTGCAGTATGCCTTCTGTCTCTTCTACTGGGTTGAGGTCTTCGCGCAGCAGGTTTTCTACCAGAGCCAGTTGCAGTGCTTGTTCAGCAGTCAGTTCACGAATACTAACAGGAACTTCCTTAAGCCCAGCCGCGATAGCTGCTCGGTAGCGTCTTTCTCCTGCTACCAACTCGTATTGATTTTCTTGGTCAGGGAGCGGACGGACAAGTAAGTTCTCTAAAATGCCATGAGTTTTGATAGATTGAAGTAGCTGCTCCTGTTTAACTGGGTCGAAGTAACGGCGAGGTTGACTCTCAGGTAGAGAGATACAGTCAATTGGCAACATCTGCGGTTCCGTTGAAGGCAGTTCCGCACCCATCAACACACTGATGTCAGCCTTGGCTTTGTAAGGTTGCTCTGTTTTGCGAGGTCTGGCCATTAGAATTGCTCCATTTTTTCTGCTATCTTGTCTAATACTTTGAGAACTGGATGCTTGGGTTCGTAGACAGCTAAGGGTACTTGTTGTTCAGAAGCATCTACAAAAGCTGTAGCTCTGGGAATTGGCTCGTAAACGGTGGCGATGTCTGAGAATTGTTCTGAAATAGCTTTAAGGGTACGTTGGTCTTGGGAGTTGGAAGCGGCATAGCGAGAAGGAATGAACCCAGCTATTTTTAAGTTGCGGTTTCCTCTTTTTTTGACTTGGGCTATAGTTTGCAATAGTAGATTTGTTCCCTGAAAAGCTTTGTAGTGGGTTTCAATAGGAATGAGCAAGTGACTGGCAGCGACAAGGCTGCTATAACTTAACAGCCCTAAACTGGGTGGGCAGTCGATGAGGATAAAGTCATAGTCATTGCGAATTGACTCAATAGCTTCTTTCAACCGGACTTCACGAAAATCCATATTAACGAGTTGAATTTCAGCAACGCTGAGGTTGATATTAGTAGGGGCTATATCCATACCATGTTGTTTTGGCTGGATGAATAGTGGTTCCTCATTTATAAGCGCATCAAAAGGAGTTTTGTCTAATTTTTCTGGGTCAAGACCCATAAAAGAAGTTAAGGAAGCTTGGGGGTCGAGGTCAATGAGAAGAACTTTGTGACCCCGTAACAGTACTTGATAGCCCAGGTTCATGGTCAGGGTCGTTTTACCAACCCCTCCTGCTTGATTGAAGAATGCGATGACCCGACTCATTTAATTACTGGTACTCTGCATCTAGTTTGATTGCCAGCATAACCTAAATGAGTGAAACTGGTACTTTTCTCCTCTAAGTTTTTATTTAATTATCTTCTGCAAATAAAGATTCTAAATTTCGATAACCGCTAACTACACGCACAATTTCAATACTGCTATCTATAATTCGGTAAAGAATAATGTACCCATCTAATGGAACACCTCTCAAATCAAGTTTAATGTTGGCATAACTGCGTCCCATATTGGGAAAATTAGCTAAGTATTTACACTTTTTTTCAAACTCATCAATAAACCGCTCTCCAGCTTCAATATTTCTGACAGTAAAATAATCAATAATTTCTGCTAAATCAAGGCTGGCTGCTGGAGAAATAATATGTTGTTTCATCCCTCTGTTTCTCTCGCTTGACGCAATCTGGAGCGTAATCTTTCAATTACAACTTCCCCTTCTATCCCTTCCCCTCTATCCAACTGTTCAATAGCTACTTCAACTTTTTGCCGTGTTTCTTCTACCCATTGTTGATAACCTTGTTCCCACTCTAATAACAGCTTTAGTGCTTTACTAATTACTTCTTCAGGATTGCTATATCTACCTGTAGCAATTTGTGCTTCAATTATTTGCTCTAATTCAGGTTTAAGTTGGATATTCATGATTTTTACTTTTAATTTATGAAAAGCTTTAATCTTGTTATAACAGCATTAAATTGTTATCAGGGGACGCTGGGCATTTTTAATCGCTTCTCATTCATAGGGCATTATGCCTTTTGTCAACATAAGAGCTGCAAATTTATTAGTGAGTTATAAGTGCTACAGTACCAGCTAGAACTCACTAACTATATAAACTAAGAAACTTTAGTAATGAATTTCTTACCAAGGGTTGCCACAATCCTTGTATAGCAAAGTGATTGAGAGCCAATGCTGCACAGGCGTATTGCGAGGTAAAGGCAGCGATCGCAACTTCAGACGTTCGAGATGGATGCAGCGATAAAATCCCGTCAACGAGAATCAGTATCGCCGCTGGAATAATGAAAATATGCTAGAGAATCCATTGTGTGAAACTGTCATAACAGAGCTTAGTGCCAAATAACACAAGAATGCTTTAAATTTTAAATATATTTTCTGGGAATCCTATGACAGGAATGGAACCTTTAGTAGCAGCAGTGGCGGCCTCAGCTGTTAGTGGCGTAGCCGTTCCTATTTTTCAGTCACTTTGGGGAGGCGGAGGTAAGTTTGCTAGACTGTTGGGCAAAAAACTAGATGAAAAAACTAGAGAGTTAATTTTTACTGCCTCAAAGCAGTATGTTCAGAACTACGAAGAACGGCACGGTATTTTCAAAGTGTTGGGAATGCGTGAACCTGTAAAGCTGGAATCGGTCTATACAGCAGTTCAATTTTTAGATAATGATGCCATTCGTAGTTTTGAATCTATTGAAAATTTAGAAAAATTCTATCGCCAAGCTAATAGACGCAAGTTTCAATCCCCAGATACAGGTAAACACGAAGGAATTATAGTTGCTAACGATAAGCAATATTTGATGGTGCTTGGTGGCCCTGGTGCTGGTAAATCTACATTTCTGCGAAAGATGGGACTAGAAGCACTCAAAAGTAAAAAAGGAGGGTTTAAACACACCTGTATACCAGTTTTTATTGAATTAAAGACTTTTACATCTAGTAATATTGATATTGAAAAAATTATTGCTGACGAGTTTCGGATTTGCGGCTTCCCATCGGCTGATGAATTTACAGGCAAAGCTTTAGAAGAAGGGAAATTACTTATTCTGCTAGATGGATTAGATGAAGTACCCACACAAAACTTGAATGAGGCGATTAGTAGAATTCAAAACTTTGTAGATAAATATGATAAAAACCGCTTTATTTCCTCGTGTCGCACTGCGGCTTATCGCAGTATTTTTCGCCGCTTTAGCGATATAAAAATGGCAGATTTTGATGATACCCAAATTCAGCTATTTATTGATAATTGGTTTAATTCAGCAGCAGATAAACAAGCTAAAACAGGCGAAAAGTGTTGGGAATTACTACAAAAGCCAGAAAATTACGCCGCTAAAGAGTTAGCCCACACACCTTTATTGCTAACATTTTTATGCTTGGTGTATGACGAGTCACAAAACTTTCCAGACAATCGCAGTACTATATATAAAAAAGCACTACGGATATTACTAGACAAGTGGGCATCAGAAAAGCGAATTCTTCGAGATGAAATTTATAAAGGTTTACATACAGAACTAGAAGAAATATTACTATCAGAGATTGCTTATAAAAATTTCGAGTCTGACAGACTGTTCTTTTCACAGCGTGATGTTGTTCAACAAATTAAAGGATTTTTGGCAAGTAATTTGAATGCACCTCAACATTTGGATGGAGAAGCAGTCCTAAATGCTATTGCTGTGCAACAAGGAATTTTAATAGAACGAGCAGAAGATATATTTTCTTTTTCTCATTTGACACTACAGGAATATTTAACAGCACAATATATTGATGACCATCGCCTAGTTGAGCAATTAGTTACTGAACACCTAACAGATGAACGTTGGAAGGAAGTGTTTTTATTAGTAGCTGGTTTAATGCGTGGTGGTGCAGATGATTTGCTGTTGTCGATGGAGAAAGAGGCGCAAAAGTACATTAACACACCGAAACTACAAGCTTTATTAAACTGGGCAGAACAGGCAACAACTGGATCTGCTGGAAATATTAAACCTGTGGGTAAACGTGCATATGCGCTCATCAACGCCAATACCATTGGCATCGGCATCGCCCATGCCAATGCCATCGCTATCAGCGACACTAATTACTACGCCAAGGGCCTTGCTGCTACTTACATTAATACTAGAAATATCGCTGTAACCTACGTAAGCGCTGACGTAATCGTTGGCGCTTACGCCAATGATATTGCCAACGCCAACGCCGCCGAAGCTATCGACTATACTCGTCAACTTGAACAATTAAAAATTTTTAGTAACATCAACTTTACTGCGCTGATTGCCCAACTAGAAACACTGAAAGATCAAATTCCTGATGATAAACAATCAAACGAAGTGCGTTGGCGATTTTCTAAGTGCCTTCAAGAAACCTTGCTCAATGCTTTCCATATCACCACAGAATTGGTAAATTTATTCGAGGAAGAAGCAAAGGTACTAAAAAATTATCTCTACGCCAACTACCTTATTATTCAGTGTAAACAAGCATCTGTGCGGGTGTCCCCCACAACCTGGGAAGGAATTGAGGCGCGGATGTTGTTAGTTCCAAGTAATTGAGGTGATTTTCAAATCACCAGTCCCAATCAAAAGACTCAAACCGTTTCGAGTTCTGAGCAGTATAGCGGACTGTGTGTTGAATATTTGTATGCCTCAGATAGGACAAACCATCAATCCAACCCATCCATCAATAGCTCAGACATCTCTAATTGATCGCGATTGCGGTTGTCATCATAAATCTGGAGCGTATTTAGCTTGGCGTGTCTGCTGAGTTTTTGAGCTTTCCGCACATTGCCATCAGTTTTTTCAAGTACAGCAGTGATAGCACTGTGGCGGCAACGGTGCGGGGACATCTGTTTTTCAACCCCTGCCCGTTTAAATAAGCGTTTGACTATTTTATAAATGCCATCCCCGGTTAACCTGTGACCTTCTGCATAAAAATCAACCGAAGTAAACAAAGGGCGGGATGAAGACATTCTGTGCAGCCACATCAGAGTCCCCTACCCTTTGCCTACCCCGCACCCTGCGCTTTTAGTAATAAGTCTTTCACCAGACACAATATCATGTCCAAACAGCCAGCACTTGGTTTGTCCCATATTGGAGCAGGTTGCCGTTACTACCTGTTTCGTCCACTTTTTTATAATCATCACCCTTCCATACCGCCGCAAAAGTATGTGCCTCTCCTGCTATATCGACGATGAAACTGTCCTTTTCTCCTTTTTGCTTTTTCTCGGTAAGGTATGCTGCCAAAGTAATTTTTGTAGCAGGTACGGTAGGGGTCATTCCTGCCAGATAGCGCACTTTCGCTGCTATTTTGTTATCATCATATTGCTTCACTTTACCAGTTCTGCGTAAAATACTATGCAGCACTGCTGGCTCATCTGTTCCCAGCCATGTGCCTTTTACAGCTAAAATTGCAAACAGGGAACAGGCAAGCAAATTCTGATATTTATCAGAGACAGTCATCCCGTCGTCTTCTCCACCATCATCTGCATAATGATGGCTCACTGTAGGATTTTGTGCTAATTCCTCCAGTTGTTCGTCAATACCTTTCTCTTCGACCCATAAATCCAAATCCCAGGCTCTTTCTAATAGGTTAACTTCAGCAGTTAGAGTTCTAACGTTGGTGATAATCTGATCAATCGCATCTTGTCCCTGTCCAGTCTGTAGTGCTGTATCCAACTGCTGCTTTAATGCTATGCCTTGAGCCTGCAATTTATCTACTCGATTTTGCATTTGGCTATTCTTAGCGCGCGATGCCTCATCATACTTGTTGAGGTCGATTTCAGCTTTATACTCTCTGAGCTTTGTGAACATCATATTCAAAAAATGGCGTTGTTGCGTGAATAGGCAAAATGGTAAATTTACTTATAGCCGATGTTTTCGAGCCGCCTAACCCTGCATATGAAGACGAAAGCCCAGTACAAAGTTAAGAATTGGAACGCTTATGATGCTGCCCTCAAGCAACGAGGCAGTATAACTTTTTGGGTGAACGAAGAAATCATCGAGCAGTGGCGCAATCAGCAAAAAACCGGGAAAAAGGGGGCATCGAATCATTACAGTGATGTGGCAATCGCCACTATGGGAACAATCCAATCGGTGTTTCATTTACCAGGGCGACAAGCAGAGGGGTTTTTAGAATCGCTGTTCACGCTCATGGGAATTGAGCTAGAAGTACCAGACCATTCCACGCTGTCTCGTCGTTTGAGCAAGTTGTCTGTGGAACTACCAGTTATCCCAAAAGACAAAGCTGTTCATGTGGTAGTGGATTCAACTGGTGTAAAAGTCTATGGTGAAGGTGAGTGGAAAGTCCGCACACATGGAGTAGGAAAACGACGGACGTGGAGGAAGTTGCATCTAGGCGTTGACTGTGAAAGCGGCGAAATTCTGGGTGCGGTGGTGACTACTAATGATATGGCTGATTGCGAGGTACTGCCTGACATATTGGAGCAGATTGAGCAACCGATAGAACAAGTATCTGGTGATGGTGGCTATGATACAAAAGGTTGTTACGACACCATTTCACAACACGGGGCCAAAGCCATAATTCCACCGCGTAGCAACGCCAAAATCCAACAACACACCAACAATGAAACACACTTCCATCCCAGAGATGAAAATCTGCGACGAGTGAATCAAGTTGGGCGCAAGCAATGGAAACAAGAGAGTGGATATCATCGCCGTTCATTATCCGAGACAGCTATATTTCGACTCAAAACCATTTTTGGTGGTAAGTTACGACGACGCTTTTTTAACAATCAAGCTGTCGAGCTATTTCTACAGTGTGCCGCCCTTAACCGCATGATCCAGTTGGGCAAGCCAGACAGTTACAAAGTAGACAACTAACTTCTGTTCTAGTACCAGATTGGTGTGTCTTTTTTTTCTTTCATGCAACAAAGCCTCAAAAAATTGTTATAAACAGTAGCATCTCCAGTACCTAGCATCCTCACAGTGTTGTAGTGAGGATACCGATTTAGCCGCGCTTGATTAATGCTTGGCCCGATAATGGCAAAGAGTTGTTCTGCTACTGCTGAGGTATCTTTTTGATTGGCGGTAATTTCTATTCTGGAGTTGGCAGCACCCACGAGGTCATTGAGATCAGAGACTATTTTTTTCATCTCTGTTTGGAGAAATCCGTTGCCATCATAGCTAGCCTTATAAGCATCTGGAAATAAATTGCCTTCAAACAATTTTTGCTTCATTGCCACGACAAAACTGTCTTCAGCAATTCCAAATTCTTTGTAAAGTGAGGCTAGGTTGGCGTGTTCATTAGTCTTTTGTTGTCCCATCACACGGGCTTTGATAGCACGTTGAACCATATTGGGATGATGAGGCGTAATCCCAACGGTGGAGGAGCGGAAAGGTAGGCCGATTTGATTTTGTCCTTGGTTTGGGGTCGTTCTAGTCTCAGTTTGATCACACTTTGCTATGGGCTTCAGTTGCAAGTCCTCTAGCCAAGATTTTGTTGCATTTGGCTTTGAGGGCTGTGCTTGATTCTGTAAAACTTGATTGTCTGTAGTATTAATCCGTTGGACAACATCGGCGGCAAACCTATCCGCTTCTTGCTCATACTTATCCCCAGGCTGTCCAATACTCAATTTTGTCTGAACTCGTGGCGGTGGGGGTGGCTGATGTCCGGGTGGGAATATTGACATTCTGTCGAAACTGGAATTGTTACTTTGCCAGTTGGATTCATCCGATAGTTCTTGATTTTGTACCACCGTATTCTGGTTTAAATCTTGACTAGGCACAGGTACCGCTTTGAATGGACGTGGTGCAAACTGATTGGTGGTTGATGAATCAGATTCAGTTTTCTTAGAGGTTTTAAGTTGTTTAAAATACATAATATTTATATATATAGTTTTCTAGTCTAGGATAAAACAACAATCAACTGATTAAAATTAGATGAAAGTCTATAGATGTAGCGAACGCAAACATAAATCGTCAAAACGGCATCCAGCTAGAAAAATGTCACAAATCACCCCAATCAAAATTCAAGAAACGTCGAGCATTCAGCTTGGTGTATTTTTCAGTGTGCTTGATATCGCGGTGTCCTAAAAAGTCTTGAATTTCTCTAGTGCTGTAACCCTGATTGACCAAATAATAACCGCAGGCATGGCGCATCATGTGACAGTGAACTTTGATATCAAGCCCCGCCTGCACTGCCAGCCGCCCCATCAACTTCCGCACCGCATCAGTAGACATCACCTCACCACGCTCTGACACGAAAATGTATTTGCTATCAGGGAATTGTTCTCTCAGTTCTTTGAGCAAAATTATTTCATCATCTCTGAGGGGATGCACCCCAGAGTCACTGCCTTTCTCTCTGGTGATAAAAATCTGACTTTCACCCCACATCACAGCATCCCAGCGTAACCCGCAGCTTACACCGACAGCTTCACCGACCCTCAGCCCGTGTCTAAACATCATCAGCATCAGCGTGTAGTCACGGTGGGCATAACGGGCAGGGCGATTTAGTGCAGCATCGAGTAGAGAGCGCACCTCAGATGGTGTAAGGTATTCTCTAGACCTGTAATGCTTATTTGGTTTACGTCCTGGCGGTTGGGCATTCATTTAGAGTTTAGGTTACTGTCCGGTTGACGCGTTATTTTCTGGACACTAGCCATTGTCCCAAATCCCCATCACTTCGTGAAGAACCTCCCTCAATTGACCTTAGTTAAGTCAAACTTATCTTTCCAGTGTCGAAAAATTCTCTGCACAGGGCGATTGATAAATACGGCTTATATTAAGATAATGAATACCAATTTTTACAACATAACTCCGAACACTACCCCCTCTCAATTTTTTCAATTGTTAAACTTGCATCTTCTGAAATTGATTGCATTAAGGCTAGAATAGCCGACTGAAAGTCAGGATTTTTTTGAAGAGCTTCTATATCACCTGTAAATGTAATAACAAGTCGGTCTTTACTGTGAGAATTTTGGTCTTTTGTTAGGGAGACTGGAGGAGCTAATACTTTTGTAGTGCTACGTTCTTCCTGAGCAATCTCACAGGTTGTCCCTCGTTCAGTGTCAATACCAAGATTCCTGTTCGCTGGCTTTTCTATCTCTAACTCTAAATCCGCAATCTCTCCCCATTCCAAGCCTAATTCATTGCATATAGCTTGGAATAAGTGTTTTGCAACAGGTCGCCCAGCCAAAAATTTAATTACAGTCTGTCGAGTACATCCTACTGCCCCGGCTAGGTAGTCTTGTGTCCAACCTCTAATTTTGAATGCTTTGCTCGCGTATTCTAGCCCTGCTTTCGATGCTCTTAATGATCGTCCCATGTATACTCAACAATTTAACCGAGCTTTTACATGACAAATAACTTTTACTTAAGTTTAACATCTTAGTCTAACTAAAGTTTAATAATACTTTGACACAATCATAAGTACAAAAGAACAAAAAATTAAAAGAGCCAGAAAAGTATTTAAACCTTTCTGACTCACTGTTGATCAGCCGCTTGCTTTAGGGATGTTGCTCGTGACTAGGGCTGGCCAGAGCCTAAATCACTACATGCAACAGCTACAATAGCTGCCAAAACACTAGGGTCGTCGAGGTGCAATTGACCTGATGCACAACCCCAGCATATAAGTAGCATCCCAATCAAGCGAGTGATTTGCCATGAGAGCTTCATAATACACCTTGGCTTTATCACTAGATTGGCATATTCTGAAGATAGCATCATTTTTTAGATTTTTATTAGAGGTGTAAAAATTATTTTTACCTCATTATTTCGTGAGGCCCCGATGAACTGGGGACACTTCGTTTAGAGCGGGTGGTGTCGGGGACGGGCAGGAAATTGATCGTGAAGTGGCCATTAACTCGGTAGCCTGCCCCCGACACTCCGCTACGCCACCCGCTCTACCCCAGTTCTGAACACCTAAAGAATTAGTTATCTAACAATTAATCATCAAAATCAATGAGCTGACCGTTAAAATGCTTGTGAATACTTTGGGGAGTCAACCAAAGGGGAATTATTACCTTTTTATCTACTTCTGCGTCTCCCTCTGAATTATTTAAACCGTTAACTATTGCAACTTTTAAAGGTGTCTTACCATCTGCTGTTTTGCGGTCAATTTGAATAGTTCCTCTAGCTCTACCCTTAGCAGTTCCATCACTGCCACCCACAGCATTGGTCACAAGTTAAGGTTGTGAGGCAGTTGTCAAGGGGATTTGAGAAGGTGGCTGAAAGAAAAATTCAGGTGTGCCTCGTTGTTGATCAGGGAAAGGAGCAACGATGAGCAACATGTTTGGTTTTCGTTGTCGTTTAACAATGCCTAAATCTTGATTTTCTGGTGCAGCAAAGTATTTGATAGGGTCAGTTGCCTTACCTTTTTGATGAGCAACATAAAAATGATAAAGACCGCGATAAATCATCTCTAGAGAAATGGAGTCAAAAGGTAGAGAAAGTTCGTCGGCGACAGCATCACCTAAATCAACTAACACAGCATAAAATAACCAAGTACCCCAAATCTGCAATTGAACACCATTAACAGAACCAGTCCATAAATAACTTAAACCTAAGAGCCGCTTTACAGTATTAAAAGCATCTTCAATTCTCCATCTTCGACGGTACAAATCAGCCACAACGTATGGTGGTAAAACTGTAGGTTCAAGCACACTTGTTAAATAAGAATGCCAGGTCTTAGCTGAACGAACTTCGACCAGACGTAAAGTAATAAACGGAGTTTTCTTAGTGCCAGAGCCAAGACGTATCAGACGGTCACGTAAAGAAAAGCTATCTGTAAATACCTGCTCGACATGAATTGCTGCTCCCTTTTTTAACCGAGTAATAAAATTCACTTTTTGTGCAATTAGTTGTAGCCAGAAGTTAAAATGATAAAATCCTCTATCTAATAAAAGTAAGGTATGGGGATCTGCTGACTTTAAAATATCTGATTCAAAATTTGTATCTGCACTTCTGGCATTCTCATTAAACCAAATTTCTACAGGTAAAAAATTGACTAAATCTATAACTGTACAAATTTTTCCAGCTAATTTACCAGGCGGAGCATCTTTTAAACTGTCAAGCTTCTGAAATAAAGCTTCCAAAATTGAACAATCTACTATCCAAATTTTTTCAAATTTTGACTTAGTGAATTGAACACTTTGGGGGACTTTTCGCCTACTTCTTCTTTGCCAAGAATCTTGTAATTTTGGGACTAAATCTTTAAAAACTCTTTCAAATAATTGCGCTGGGAATGTCAGAAATCTCTGCGATATTGCTTGTTGGCTCACCTCAAGAGGTTTACACCACAGAAACCCTTCTCGTGCTAACATTCTGGTTAATTCTGTGGCTCCCGCCACGTCTCGCCACAGTAGAGTTAGCACTGCCGCTACCATTAATGGTAAGTTGAGAATCCTGTCTCTTAATCCCAGTTGACGGTAGTAATTTTCTTGTGAAGTGATTGCTGGTGTAAGTAACTGCTCAAGTTGAGAAGCAATTACTTCGTCTTCCATCATTGGGCGTTGCTTCTTTTTAGCATGATCTCGATTGGTTTTACGACTGCTACTCATGGTTTTTTACAATCGCTCAATTACTTGTATTAATTGAGTTTGCCATGATTTTGAACAGAGCAAATCATTCTCTCAGACCCGTATGATAATGATAATCAAAAACAGGAGTAGTGGAGAGGGCGAGGGAAGCTCGCCCTCTCCACCTTCATTACAATTATCATTCTTATGCACCTATATTTATTCTCAAAGACTTATTGACAAAATTCTTTCTCTTCTAACTTGTTCCGAATGGCACTCGACAAGGATTCTGATCGTTGGTTGTTAATTCAAAAATGTAGCAAAGGCTTCACAGTAAAGGATGTAGCGTAAAAGTTCCAACGCCAGTATTACCATCTGTTAAGAAAGATTTAGTAGACCAAAAAATGAGTGCGATCGCTCAGTGAGGAATAGCTAATCGATGAGTAAGGATGAAAAATATAAAACTTTACAAAAAAGATGTTCGTAGCAGCCTGAGTGCGACTGCTACGAACATCCTAAAAATAACTATGACTTACCTATTAGGATTGAATTGAAAGGAAAAAATGTCTGTTTTACTGGAATAGCATCCCACTCAGAATATGTAACAACTGACGAAATCAGCTTGTTTTTATACGGCCAAGGGGCTTTTCATGCTACTCTAGCGAAAGCAAGTCTGCAAAGCAGATTAAGATGAATCGATTTACAAAGGAGGCGTAAACGACAAGAGCAGTGTATTCAAATAGTCAAAATAGGTGTGAGTCGTTATAGAACATTTTTGGCTTCGTTAAGACTTGGCGGTCAATACACCAAATTGTTCCAGACTGAGGACTCACCACTCATTCTTACCCTGTTGGCAATCTTAGCACACAGGGCGGGACATTTTATGCCTTTTTTTGGACAAAAAGTAAAAAAGGCATCTAGCGCTACAATTTATCCCGACTCTGGATTTCAAACCCAGTATTGGCTTTAACTATTGAGCCAAAAATAATTGAGGGACAAATCTGACGGCTAGATGCCTCATATATGAGGAGAAAGTCGTGACATATTCACTTTTTCGGTTAGAAGCTGAATTTTCTACCCTTGAGCTAACGTCTAGGGCTGATTTCTGCTGCCTTTACTACCTAAAAGCTACCCCAAGCATTAAACCGATAGTTTAGTCAGCCAGGGATAGTAAGCACACAAAAAGAAATCGGCTAGCTGCCCACACGCCAGACATAAGGTTAGCAATTAGGCAACCAACCGTAACAAAATGCAATTTCAGTTTAACAATGTCTGGGGCGTAATTGAGGCAAAGTTAGCATAGCTTTATCAGGTGACATCAACCAAAAAACTAACTATGAGAGTTTTAAGTAAAGATTTTAGCCCTTCTAATGGGACAACTGTTTAAGAGCAAACTTGACTTCTCTTGTTTTGAATAGTTGGTGACATTTAATACTAATAAAGCTAGTGAATGCCTTTAACAGTGGGTAGCTCCGATGAACGCAATCATCATCGGAGAAAGAAATGAGACTAGCGAATGTAAAAAAAATAGTAAAACAGATACCCCAACCATTAGACCCAATAGGGCAGAGGTTTCTATCACACTTTCATCACGGATGGGGATTCATCTTCGCCCCCACTCCTAAAAGTGGAGAACGCCCCCAGTGGCAGACAGAAAACCGCTATCCTTTGCAGCCCAGAAACTTGTGGCAGCAATACCTTGACCAAAGCGTGTTACTAGGACTGCGGTTTGACAAACAAACCAGCTACCTGCTAATAGACCTCGACCGCAAAAGCAAACTACACCCTGCCAACAACCTCTTAAAATACAAGCAACTACTAGGCTGCCTAGAAGAAATCGGACTATGCCGACCAGTCCCCATACAATCAAGTGATAGTGGTGGACTGCACATATATTATTTTTTTGAAGAAAAACAACCCTCATTTCTCCTAGCCTGCGCCATCAAGCAAACCCTAGAAGCAGCAGGATTCAAAATCAAAGCCGGAGAACTAGAAATCTTCCCCAACTGCAAAGTATACAGTACTGGCAGACCAAGCAGCTTCAACGCCCATCGCTTACCCTTACAAGCAGAGTCATACATACTAGACGACATCTTAGAACCTTGGTCAGACGACGTTGAAGACTTAATGGATGCCGCCGACTGGTCAGCAGCAGGACAAGATTACTCAGCATTAACAGAAGCGATCACCCAAGCCAAATTTCAGAAAGTCATCAGATTTCCCTACCGTAAGCGCAGTGCCATCGACCAATGGAGACATGACCTAGAAGAAAGAATCAGCTCAGGGTGGACAGGACACGGACAGACCAACGACCTTCTCAAAGACATCGCCTGTTACGGCATAGTCTTTCGTCACTTAAATGGACAAACTCTAGTGGACTATATCATCATCACAGCCTGCCAGTCACCAGGATATCTAGAGTGGTGTCGCCACCAACATGAAATTGAGCAACGAGCCAGAGAATGGGCCAGATGCTGTGAAGGATTTTACACCCCCTACCCAGGCACACCACAACGGGTAAACAGTTATCAAGAACAATTTGGCACAGTAGACAATAACAAAATTATCTCTCTGCACCCCAACGAAGAAAGGCAGCAACAGACAATAGAGCGAATTCGCGCAATAGTTGCACAGCTACAAGCAAAAGAACAATTTCCCGAACGGACAAGCGAGCGCGCCCAAGCAATCATAGCCGCATCCAAAGCCCAGTATGGCATAGGAGTCAGTCAGACAACCCTGCACAAGCCGATTTACCTACCTCTATGGCATCCCGACCACCAAGAAAAACCCGACACAAAACAGCCTGTAAATGATTGCCCAGAGAGCGATACAGCGAATTTAACAGCAGAAAAATACCCCCAACTGCCAGACCCTTGGTTAGAAGAACAAAAACCTGAAACACAGACAGGACAAGAAACACACCCTCCAGCAGTCCTAATTTACACACCCCCTCAATACATGAAGGTTTTGTACATGAATTCAGCTAAAGCGTTGCCACCAGCAACGCCAATAGCTGAACTCAATCAAGTAGATAAATCATTGGCCATTTCTAATTCTGAGACCATCTGTAATTCTTCAGATTATTCAAAAATCTTAAATGACTTAAATCATAAGCAAATTCAATGTCTAGTTCTGCACAGCACCGCCAAAAATGACAATAAGCAAGACTTATCAAACACGGAAAACTTTTCTCAAACAGACATTGCAGATGTAGTACAGGGGATTGATAGCAGATTTGATAACAATTTGGCGATCGCTATGCCAGCTAAAAGCATTGCTTTACCTGATGGATGTACCTTGAGAACAGAAGCGTCTGTACCAGTGGAGCTACTAGCTTCCACACCGTTAAATACTGGGTGTGAAGATTTACTATCAGCCCCGGCGATAGAATCATTAGGCTCACCAAAAGTAGAAACGTTCACTCCAGAAGATTATCGTCAAAGCATTAGGCTGAAACTACAGGCAAGTACTCAAGCACGCCATTGGGTGAAAGTATACTGTATCATGGGAAACTTGTGCTTACAGCCCCAGGAGCGAATAAAGCTAGAACAGCTGGCCCAACGGCTGCTAATGTTAGAGTCCCAGTCGTTGATTTTACAGCAGGAAGCCCAGCAATGGCTGGCGGCTAACCCGGAGGTTTTAGAGATGGCAGAACGATTAAAACAAAGTAAACATGACCAAGGGGGGACAGCTAATTAAGAAATGCGGGTGATGCTTTTTCTTAATTGCAAGGTCAAATCCAGACAGAGAGAGCCTTCCCAGAGCCAGTGTTGTGTATCGCTGTTGCACGGTCGTGCCTCATGGGAATCGCCTGAAAGCGGATGTGGATGCGTTTACACGGAGTAAAAGTAGCGAGCCTGTCATGAGCCGCCACGCAACGCCTGAAAGCCTTGTTTCGTATGGATTACAAAAATAAAATAGCTCTTTAACTCGAAATTCTCAGAAAAAGCTTGTTTTTGCAGTACCAATTGACCTTTAAGCTATTTGGTACAGCTTTTGTTAACGTAGCCACGCGGGTTTCAGGCTGTAAAATTCAGTAGGGTTTAAATGGTACAGCTTTTAATGTGTATCCAGTTGGTCAAACTCTTGTTTTTAGGGTAAAAGTTGAAAATTTTTTCTAAAACTCGCTCTGGGTAAAAGTTTCAGCCTTTGCGTGGCGGCTGATAGCAGCTTCGCTACTTCTGCCCCATGTTGCCGCTAAAATGACCAGTCATACTTTGCGTATTTTTCTTCGTCAGCATTTTGGTATTGATGTCCTTACTTTTGAACAGCATCCTGTGACTTAATTCACATAAGGCGTAGTGTATAAAATTATTTTTTTAAAGGGTTAACTTTTTTTTAACCTTACTTACGGAGGAATAAGTAAGCATATTAACTCTCTCTAGGAGGAGATGGGTTAAGGAAAATGTCAAATTATAGTGATATTTGACTAATTTTTCTTTATGTAACTAAATTTACAACTGGATTTAACAAGTGTAAATTTATGACTTTACCTTTTATTAAAAGTTGTAGAAAACGTGCAGGTTAATAAAAATAATGTCAAAACCTTTTAATAAGCTTCAAGAATTTGAAAATTACGACTTCACTTGCAGTAAGTATTTAACATCGTTTCAGAGGAAGGTGCTATTGAAGCATCTACAAGATGATTTGCAACCAGAGTATCGTCGCAGATTAGAAATAATGCTACTAGCAGATATGGGTAAATCTCAAACTCAAATCTGTCAAATATTAGGTTGTTCTCAAGAAATGGCACGGTATTGGATTGCTGTAGCACAAGCTGGTATAGCGCACACATGGAATGAACGGGCTATAGGCAGACCCAAGACTGTTAATGCTGAATATATTGAACGTTTGCAACAATTGGTAAGTCATCATCCTCATGAGTACGGCTATCCTTTTCGGTGCTGGACAGCTCAATGGTTAAGCAAACATTTAGCTAAAGAATTTGGTGTAGAAATCAGCGTTCGCCACATGTACCGCTTACTCAAACAACTGGGACTTTCGACAAAACAAAAACATTCCTTTACTAAACAATCAACTAAGGATAAAGATACAGCCATTACCATTTGTGATTTGCAATCTAATGAGGCTAGTTTTGATTGGTCATTTGATTTGAACCTAACTAAATAACTAACTCTTAGGTGGAGGAGAAGCAATGGTATCGGTGTTTTCAAAGCAACAGGTTGGTGAATTTATTACCCAAACTTTGGGAGAGAGACTTTCATCAGAGGAACTGGAAACCTGTTTAACAGCGACAGAAATAGTAGAACCACCAATTGCCAAGCAGTTTTGGCAAGCAGCAGAAGCACAAAAGGGCATCTATATCATCCTAGAAGGTAAAGTCAGGCTGTTGGATAATGACAACTTAATTGCCACCATTACAGCAGGATCATCATTTGGTGAAGTAACGTTGTTTCCAGAAGATGACTTCGGATATTACACTGCTAGAGCTTCTACAAATTTAAAGCTTTGCTTTCTCAAGCAAGAAATATTACAACCGTTAATTAATAAATATCCTCCAATCCGCGATCGCCTATATCATCAAGCAGAAGTTTTTGACTTATTGCTGTTGTGTTTCCAAAACTCTCAATTCCCTCCTAATACTAGTACCCAGCCCATACTCAAAGCCTTATCACTATTTGAGCGGCACTATCTAGAAATTGGCTCTGTCTCTACAACACTATGCAAAGAGTCTAAGTTGTGGTTGCTGCATCGAGGTGAATTATTACATTCGGACGGTCAAAAACTAACTCCAGGCAATATCTATCCTGCAAGAAAACGAGGTAGTTTGCAAGCCACACAACCAACAATTGTCTACTGTCTGCGAACTTCTAATTGGCAAGCAGCAAGACAATTCTGTCCTCTATTGACAGAATTTCTTGGTTCAGACTCAGACTCAAAAGTGATTGCTCATGAAGACTTTAAAACTCAGCATAAAAAGTCTTCCAAAAAAAAATTCGTTAACGAAAGAAAAACTATTCCATTTCGCCCGCGAACCTCGCCAACAAAACAAAAGCAAGAATTACAACGAGCTTATTTTCCTAGTCCCAAGGTAAAAGTCGGGCAACTATGGGGACAATTCAGTAAGCGTTATCCATACTTTGCTCAACAAAGTGCTTCTGACTGTGGCGCAGCCTGCCTAGTAATGATTGGTCGCTATTGGGGTAAGCACTTCAGCGTTAATCGCTTGCGGGATACAGCTAATGTTGGTCGCAGTGGCGCATCGCTACGAGGTTTAACAGCAGCAGCAGAAAGCATCGGTTTTACTACCCGACCAGTTAAAGCCAGTCTTGATAAGTTAGCACAACAACCTCTACCTGCGATCGCGCATTGGGAAGGCAAACATTATATAGTTGTGTACAAAATTACGCCTAAAAGGGTAATTGTAGGCGACCCGGCGATCGGTCAACGTAGCCTTAATCATGCTGAATTTAAAGCTGGTTGGACAGGTAATACTTTATTATTGCAACCTACAGCTTTACTTGAAGAAACTCCAGAAGAAAGAACGCCATTATGGCAGTTTCTAGAGTTAGTTAGACCTCACTGGAAAGTATTGTTAGAAGTATTTATCGCTAGTGTATTTATTCAAGTTTTTGGGTTAATAACGCCGCTATTTACTCAGCTACTTTTAGACCGAGTAATTGTCCAAGGTAGTATCCTAACTTTAAATGCCGTGGGGTTAGGGTTGGTGATATTTGGTTTATTCCGCGTAGCCATGACTGGACTGCGGCAATATCTATTAGATCATACTGCTAACCGCGTAGGAGTGGCGTTGACAGTAGGTTTTATTAAACATACCTACCGTCTACCTTTAGCCTTTTTTGAGTCGCGTTATGTTGGCGATATTGTTTCTCGCGTCCAAGAAAATCAAAAAATTCAACGTTTTCTTACTGGTGAAGCACTGTCAATCATTCTAGATTTATTGACAGTATTTATCTATGTGGGATTGATGTTTTGGTATAGCTGGCAAATGGCTTTGTTAGCACTTTTGATTGTGCCGCCATTTGTTTTATTGGCGTTGTTCGCTACGCCTTTCTTTCGCCGCATTAACCAAGAGATTTTCAATGCCCTAGCCAATGAAAGTAGTTATTTGATTCAATCTTTGAATGGGATTCGCTCAATTCGCTCAATGGCAGTAGAACAAACAGTACGCTGGCATTGGGAAGAGTTGCTAAACAATTTTATTAAAAAAATGTTTAGCGCCCAGGTAATTGGCAACCAATTTCAAATTTTTAGTTCTACAATCCAATCGTTAATAACTACTGGTTTACTGTGGTATGGAGCATGGTTAGTAATTCAAAACCAACTTACCATAGGACAATTAGTCGCTTTTAATATGTTGTTAGGCAACATTATTCAACCTTTTCAACGACTAACTGCACTGTGGAATCAGGTACAAGAAGTTATTGTTTCTACAGAACGTATTAATGATGTATTAGAGGCAGAACCAGAAGAAGATTTACAACACCAAGCACGCCAATTTTTATCTAAGTTAAGAGGTAATATTCGCTTTGAAAACGTCACTTTTCGCTATCACCCAGAAAGTGAAACTAATGTGCTGGAAAACTTGAGCTTTGAAATTAAGCCTGAACAAGCAGTAGCAGTTGTAGGGCGGAGTGGTTCGGGAAAAACTACACTTTCCAAGTTAATCTTAGGCTTATATCCAGCAACAGAAGGCAATATATTAATTGATGGTCATGATGTTAGTACTATTGCCTTGCGATCGCTTCGGGAGCAAATAGGAGTAGTCGATCAAGATACTTTTTTGTTTGGTGGTACGATTCGAGAAAATATTAGTATTGCTCACCCAGAAGCCACTCTTGAAGAAATTATCGAGGCGGCACGTTTGGCTGGGGCAGATGAATTTATTCAGCAATTACCTTTGGGTTACGAAACTCAAATTGGTGAAGGCGGCGGTATGCTTTCTGGGGGACAACGCCAACGTCTAGCTATTGCCCGTGCTTTGTTGGGTAATCCCCGGTTATTGATTTTTGATGAAGCCACCAGCCATCTAGATTCTGAATCGGAACGCATCATTCAGAAAAACTTGAAAACTATTCTCAAAGGACGTACTAGCCTGATCATTGCCCATCGTCTGTCTACTGTCCGCAACGCTGATTTAATTTTAGTTTTGGATCGCGGCGTTTTAGTTGAGAGTGGTACTCATGACGAACTAATTACCAAAAAAGGGCATTATTACTACCTCAACCAACAACAATTAACCCAAGTAAGTTGATTGTTTAGCTGATTTGGTAACTATTAATCACTATTTAAAATGGATTGAGAATTGCTTATGCCAAACCAATATCGCAATTCATCATCGGCGGTCGCCAAAATTGAAGATGAAAAAACTACAGTTACTCAAACTGATGATACTAACAATTGGTCATACAGTACCGAAGAACTCTTAGATGCTTTACCCAAAGCTTGGACGCGCTCTTTATTGTATGCCCTTGTAGGTTTTACAGCGATCGCTTTACCTTGGGCGATGTTATCGAAAGTAGATGAGACAGGTAGTGCCAGGGGCAGTATCGAACCGCAAGGTGCAACCCTAAAATTAGACTCTCAAGCAAATGGGAGAGTCACATCTGTGAGGGTGAAAGAGGGAGATAAGGTAAAAGCGGGGCAAATTCTGCTGGATATCGAATCTAATATTTTGCAAACGCAACTCCAGCAAGCTGAAGCAAAACTCTCTGGACTACAAAATCAGCGATCGCAATTTGATGTCCTCAAAAACCAAATACAGTTATCGTTTAATGTTCAAGAGCAGCAAAACAAATCTCAAGCTTTAGAAAAGATGTCTCAAGTCAACCAGGCGAAACAAGACCTGGATGCAAAACAAAGTACATATAACTTACAGAAATTAGAAAAACAAGCATTAGTTAATCAAGCACAACAACAAATTAAAGCATCTCAAGATACTCAAAAATCTGCTAAAAGTCGTTTAAGTATAGATTCAAGACAAGTTGAACGCTTTAGCAAACTGATAAATGAGGGTGCAGTTTCCGCTACCCAAGTTGATCAACTCCAAAAACAACAAGAAGAAAGTAAACAACTTTATGAAAAAGCTACATCAGATATTAAACAATCGCAACTGCAATTAACTGAAGAACAAAATCGTTATCAAACAACTATGAATCAGTTAGAGTCTGATATTAAACAAGCCAGACTCCGACTGCAAGAAGAGGAAAATAGTTATCGGAGTTTGCAGCAAGCAGGGACACTGGCGCTGCTAAGAAATCAGCAACAACTCAAAGACTTGCAAACAAAAATTGCTGGTTTAGATTCTCAAATTGCTCAAACTAAAAGCCAAATTGTATCGTTAAAGCTTCAGTTACAACAGAGAATAGTGCGCTCGCCTGTTGATGGTATGATTTTTGACCTGCCCATTGACAAACCTGGTTCTGTAGTACAACCAGGACAAAGGATTGCTCAAATTGCACCTGAAAATACTCCTTTAATCCTCAAAGCCGAAATGCCCAGCACGCAAAGCGGTTTCTTGAAGGAGGGGATGCCAGTAAAAATTAAGTTTGATGCTTATCCTTTCCAAGATTATGGAGTAGTACCAGGGCGAGTAAATTGGGTTTCACCAGACTCTAAAGTTACTCAAAGTAATCAAGGCAGCACTCAAAATTTTGAATTAAAAATATCTCTGGAGCGTTCTTATATTCAATCTGGAAATAAACGTATTCTCATAACTCCGGGGCAAACAGCAACAGCCGAAGTAATTATCCGCCAGCGTCACTTGATTGACTACATTTTAGATCCATTTAAAAAGTTACAGACTGGGGGTCTAGAACTTTAGTTATTAGTCTAGTCATTACTAATAACTAGTAAACAACTAAATAAATAATTGGAGAAAATCCTCATGGAAAAAGATTTGACTATCTTGAGTAAAGATATTCTTGAACAAGTAAAATTATCCTGCCAAATTCCTACTGTAGTGGACGCGATCGCTACTCGTAAAATTATTAAAACGGCAGCTAATCAAGTAGGAATTAAAACTGAGGCTGAAGAACTCCAACTAGCTGCGAATAGTTTGCGTCAAGCTAATAAACTCCTCAAAGCAGAAGATACTTGGGGATGGCTAGAAAAACATCATCTTTCTCTCGATGATTTTGAAGAGTTAGCATCTACCAACCTACTTTCTAAGAAGTTGGCAATACATTTATTTGGCAATGAAGTTGAACGCATATTTTACGAACACCAACTTGATTATACCGGAGCAGTTATTTATCAAGTAATTTTAGATGATGAAGACTTGGCTTTAGAACTATTTTATGCTTTACAAGAAGGTGAAATAACTTTTCAAGAACTAGCTCGACAATACATTCAAGAACCAGAAATCCGCCGGGCTGGAGGGTATTTAGGAATCCAGCGTCGGGGTGAAATGAAGCCAGAAATTGCCGCAGCAGTTTTTGTTGCCACACCACCACAAATTCTGAAGCCAATTATGACTCAAAAAGGCGTGCATTTAATTCGGGTTGAAGAAATAATTCAACCACAATTAGATGAGCAACTGCGCGTCAAGATATTAAGTGATTTATTTACGAATTGGTTAAAGCAACAAATAGCCGAACTGAAAATTGTGATTCAAATGGAAGATAAGAATATTCAAACTGAGGTTAATGAAGATAAAGTAGCAAATGCAAATTAAGTAAACCTAATAAATAATAGGGTGACAAATTTTCACCCTATCAAATAATATAAAATTTACTGGCGCTACCGGATAAAATGATGTTTTATACCAATTCAATTAATAATTGCAACACATCGTTGGGTTAAGACGAGATTTATCGCGTCTCTACAATATGGACAATATGACCTATTTGTTGCATTCTTTTTTGAAATTGGTATTAATTGACTACAGATGCACAAAGATAAAAGAGGTAATTTATTGCAATATATTAACTCTGTAGTGCCAATACTAATGTTAATTTTGATATACAATATTGTTCAACTTATTCTGCAACCAAGATTGAAATAAAGATTCCATTATTTGCTCTCTAACTGCTAGAGTTAATTGCAGAGGAAACCACTTTTCAACCTTGACAACGTGATAACCTAATTTAGTTTGAATTGGCCCTAAAATTTCACCCTCTTCCACATTTTTAATAGCTTCAGCTACATCTGGCATTAGTTCTATCAAAAAGCGAGTCCCGAAAAACCCACCTTTTTCTTGTGATGTCTTACCTTTTGAGTATTCCAACGCTAAGGCACAGAATGAAGCGTGTCCCTCGCGTAGTAACTGGACAATTTTCCAAGCTGTTGCTAAGTCTACAACAAGAATCTGCGATATCGCCACTCGTTTGTAGTGATCGCGGTTTCTCATATATTCACCATCTACACTCGGCCCAAATAAATATTCTTTGAGTTGTTTCTCTAAAAGCCCTATTTTAATTTCTTGTACCCAGTCTTCCATACTAATACGCTGCTGATCTAACCAAGCGATCATTTCCTGCATTCCCCATAACTTATGTTTTTGGCGAAAATCATCTCCAGCTGCTTGTACTTCCTCTTCGGACACGGTAATACCAAACTCTTCGCAAGCGCCTAAAATTTGTGCTTCCCTTTCAGCCAAAGCCAAAAATTCCGCAAACTTAGCCGAACGGCGCAGATATGCAATTACATCTGCATCCGTCGCTGTAGGGATGGATAATGGAGCCAATTCTTGTGCGTGTCCATTAAGAGTGCTTTCTGACAAATGTTTTTGCATGGGTGTTGTTTTATTTATATAGATATGTTTTTCAGCTAAAAAACATTTAGTTTGCATATTGAAATGGCATTATCTTCTTGTGGGGTATGCAAGTTAAATAGACCTCTTGCATCAATATTTTCTTGTATCACGCAGAGGCGCAGAGACGCAGAGAAGAAAACGCAAAGTAAGGACTTTTGTAAGAGGTCTAATGTAGAACAGCTTATTACTACTTAGAACTGCTAACTAATAGCCTTTCTGGTGAAATATCTTGAATCTTCACCCGTCGGCGATGCAAATCTCCATACAGATTTAGATAGTCCAATTCTTCAGGCGTTAGTTTTCCTTTTTGGACACTCGCAACTGCTGCATCAACCTCCTGACGATTTCGTAAACCTGTTAATGCTATATCCACACAGTTCTGGCTTAAAGAATAGCGATATAAATCGGGAACTGAAGGTAGCCAGCATCCAGAGGGTAGCCCAACGGGAGGATTCCACAATGCTGGGCCAGACATACCAGCAGATTTAAAGGTGACAATACCAGGGCGATGGGGGTCGTTGGCATCTAAATGAGGGAAAACCTTAGTCTGGGCAGTGCGGTGGGCAACGTTGTGTCTGACCATAGCAACATCCAACCAAGGGCTATTTAACCATTGTTTTGCTAAATCGTGGTCATGGAAAGAAGCACCAATGTAACGCACAGCACCCATTTTTTTGAGACGTTCTGAGACACCAAACACTCTTTCTATAGTTCGTTGACAGACTGTATTTGGCCCGCGAATATCGTCAGAGGCACTCACACACCTTTCAAAAGCACTAGCATTATGCTGGTCAATCCAACCCCAAAAAAACACATCAATATAATCAATTCCCAAGTCTGAAAACTGATCGAATAAATAACTAAATATTGTGTCTGGAGACCTAACAATATAAGTGACAGTTGCCAAAACTACCTTCTCTCGCACCGAAGATTTACGTCCACATAATTTACGTAGCGTCTCAGCCATCGTGCTATAAAAATATTGATGCAAATCGCTAGAGTAAAAAAAGTAGTTAATTCCTTGCTCGAAGGCGTAAAGAGTATCTTCGCTAGAAATACGACCACCACCGCCTAATCCTAGACAACTAACTGTTAAGTCAGTCCGTCCAAGTTTACGGTAAAAAGGCAAGTCGGACTGAGGAAATTTACTGTTAGCTTGGGCAATTTCAGCTTCTAAATTAATAGGTTGTGGTTCAACTATGGGTGAAAGATTAGTAATTTTCATAATTTTAAAGCTGTATAGATATCTTCAGAGTTAGCATTGAGATAAGGACGGTGCAATTCAATTTTCAATAGAGAAAATTGTTGCAAAATCTCTTCTAGCCGCACTGACGGCGAATTATCTCCTTTACTCCAAGCTTCTAACAATCCTTTGGCGACTATTTGACAGCGATTTGTGCCAAAACTTTCTTTTTGGGCAAACTTATGGTTGGGTTCTTCGGCGATCGCCAATCCTGGTGCTAACTGCTTGGTAAACAAAGGTACTTCAGGTTTAAAATCAGATTGGTGTTCTATGTACACTTTTTGTAATACTGATTGAACAGTTTGATAGTTATTTTTATTAAAGTAAAGTACCGCCGAATCATAACGCCCGTAGTCTTTTGGGTTATATAAAGCTTTAAATTTGAAGGGAACGGAAATGTTATTTAATTGGGTAGTTAAGCTACCCATAATTGCCACTGCCCCTGCGGGAGTTAAGTTAAAGTAGACACGTACAACATCCTCTGAATTACACGGCCCTGCATTACCAACTGCCATATAAAAGCCATTCTGCACTAAATTCTTGGGCATTTTGATAGCAAGCACATCACCAATAGAAGGACTTTGTACATCTGCTTGGAGATGCTTTGCTGGATTGATATGTAGTGTCAAACCTCCTTGTTGTACCGCTAACGCGCCATCAATTTCTTGTTTAATTACTTGCCAACCAGGGCTAAAGTAACCTTCTGTAGTGTTACTTTCGTGGAGGCGATCATAAAACGCCACGTCTACGCCTAAGTAGGTGTTGTTTTCTAAATTCTGGTTTATATCTGAATCATTTACATTACTATCATTTGCTAAGGCAAGTTTTAATGAAGCATTGTAATATATACCGTAGAGAAAAGTAGACAATCGCTGATTAAGAAATTTACTTTGTATATTTAAGGGTAAATTTTGAAACCGGGAAACTACTTCAGGTGGTAATTCTAAAGATTTATAGCTTGGGTGACTAATGCAAAAGTGTGAGTGAATTTGTACTTGATTAACAATATCAAGCAGTGAAGCTTGCAATGACTCTGGAATAGCTTTTGTGTTAATTTGTGGCGAATCTAATAGTTGCATAATATTTTTTTTACTACAAATACAAAAATATAGAGAATCCAGAATTAATTATTTTCATCCACCCTTAAACGGCTATAGCCTTAGGCTCTATACCTAAAGCTGATGCTTCCATACCAAAGATTGTGGGAATAGATTGTTCTGGACGACACAGTAAAGATTTAGCGACCTGAAGCATACAGATATCCATATTCCCAAAGGACTTTTGATATTGAAGCCTTGATTGAATAGCAGTAATCAACATCCAGCCAGAATATTGCACGACTCGCCGTATGAAATCAGGACGACGCTGTAAAATTTGAGGGAACTCAGCAGTATAAGCGATCGCTAAAGCAGCAAGCGAAGGTTGCAGTAATTCCAAAGGCGTAGTCGCCATTCGTAAAGATTCATCAATACTCATCGTCTTACTTGTAATCAAGCTTTTCATCCACATCAGTAGATAGCTACCAATGAGTGTACCTAAATCAAACGCCGGATCACCCCAACCGCATCGTTCCCAATCAATGAAACGCACCACAGGAGATTTAGCTTGCTGCCAATCATTAGACAGTAAGATATTGTTTAGCTTCAGGTCATTATGGGTCAAACAACAAGGAGCTAAAGAAGAACCAAGTTCGGCAATTGCTTGGCCTAAGCTTTCATAACGTTGATAAAGACTAAAGAATTTTAAACCATCGGCGGGGACTGAACCAAAAATTTCTGGGCTAATCCGTTCTAAGTTCCGTACCAAATGGGTAACTATATCGGAGGATTGATTATCTTGGTTTTGCAAAAAAAAGTCTTGATAATCTTGGTTATTGAAAGTCAATCGATGAATTTTAGCGAGAATCGTAGCGATGGAAGTAGCAATCTGCAAAGGAAAGAGATTTTCCGTAGCGTAGAAGTCCATCAAGTCATGATAATTATTTAAGTAATTTAAAACAATAATTGAATATTCAAGATGAAAGTAGATCCCCTCTGACAGCCAAAAGCGCATTTCGCTTAATTCGGGGAATCGATGTAAAAATTCTTGAATCTGCCACTCACGCAAAAATTCGCCAGATGTATTTCCGTCTCGGTTACGACGCTCTTGTTTAACAAGGAGTTGGCGATCGCCCGGCAAAGTCAGTAATAAGTTAAAGTTTTTAGCAGATTTGTGTTCGATTTCACATTGAGCTTTATCTTCTACGTTACATATACCCTGCTCAACCAAAAAATCGAAAACATTTTGAGAACCTAATACAAATGTCATGATACAAAACTTTAATTAAATCAATTTATATTTTTTATTTCAGGAGACACTTGAAAATTCTGCAAAATATTCTTTTCAACCCCTCTTCTAATTAAAGAAGAGAGGCTTTTACCGTTACCAACTAAAACCTTATTCCCTTTTCTCACCCTTTTATGGTATGAAAGCTAGGAAAAAGTTAAGTAAGAAGTAAAAAATTTTGAGAAGCAGGTTCTCAGTTAACTGAGAACCGCTATAATTAGATTTAAGAATTGATCCTCGATCGGAGTTTGAATGACTCCGATTGAGTTTATTTGTCCCATAAGTTTGGGCAAATAACAGCAGTCTTTACAAATGAGAGTTCAAACATTAGAGAACCCTACTTAGAAATAGAGACATCGCCGCCAACGCTGATGAAAGATTTATCAACTGTGTCGGCAGAAATGGAAAGGAGACTGTCGCCACCGCCTAAAGTCACAGTCATTTCATCATCGTTGAGTTCTTTAAGAAAGGTTTCAGAATCTTCAAACAATTCAGAACCAATAGGACGCAGTTCGGTAATTTTGATTTCAGCCATGATGTTTTCTCCTTAAACAATCTCGTGTTTGATTTTCTAGTTTGCAATTAGAGTCAAATACTTCAAGGCTCTACTTGGAGATGGAGACATCGCCACCAACACTGATGAAAGACTTATCAACAGTATCTACGGAAATTGAAACTAAGCTGTCGCCACCGCCTAAAGTTACAGTCATTTCATCATCGTTGAGTTCTTTAAGAAAGGTTTCAGAATCTTCAAACAATTCAGAACCAGTAGGACGCAGTTCGGTAATTTTGATTTCAGCCATGATGTTTTCTCCTTAAACAATCTTGTGTTTGATTTTCTAGTTTGCAATTAGAGTTAAATACTTCAAGACTCTACTTGGAGATAGAGACATCGCCACCAACACTGATGAAAGATTTATCAACTGTGTCGGCAGAAATGGAGAGGAGACTGTCGCCACCACCTAAAGTTACAGTCATTTCGTCATCGTTGAGTTCTTTGAGGAAGGTTTCAGAATCTTCAAACAATTCAGAACCAGTAGGACGCAGTTCGGTAATTTTGATTTCAGCCATGATGTTTTCTCCTTAAACAATCTTGTGTTTGATTTTCAGGTTTGTAATTAGAGTCAAATACTTCAAGACCCTACTTGGAAATAGAGACATCGCCACCAACACTGATGAAAGATTTATCAACTGTGTCGGCAGAAATGGAAAGGAGACTGTCGCCACCGCCTAAAGTTACAGTCATTTCGTCATCGTTGAGTTCTTTGAGGAAGGTTTCAGAATCTTCAAACAATTCAGAACCAGTAGGACGCAGTTCGGTAATTTTGATTTCAGCCATTTTTCGTACCTCTAAAAAAGTTTTGCAGTTATCTTTGTTTCGGATTAAATTTGCTCTTTCCTTAATCCTTAATTTCATTTTTAACCAAAAAATTAGGAATAACAAAGCTTCTTACTAGATTTCTCTTGTCATAAATATTGTTTTTATGTCATAAAATATTTTTTTATCTAAACTATAAAAATATGTAAAAAGATAGTAATTTTATATGAGCATTAGCAGTAGTAATTAAATATGATTGCGTATTAATCTATCCAAAGTTGTACAACATTTGATATCTAGTTTGATACTAATATCATTTCCACAATCTTGAAAGTCTTAACATCTGCATTATTTCTCACAGTATCAGTTTGTTTATGAGTGATATAGCACAATACAGTTCAGTTAACGAAATTATCTGTTAAGGCAGGTAGAGAGCAGGGGAAGCAGGGGGAGAAAAAAAGCTTAACTGAACCTTATTGGGATATAGCAGCATTTGATAAGTGTTAAACAGCACATCCATATACTTTTGGGATTTTGATATTAACCTTGTATTTTTTAAAAGTAGTTTATTGTGAATCAATTGAATAGAGATTGACTACACTTTATCTCCCTATAGTTATAAAATTAATTACTTAAGGCAAGATTTTGTGAGAATTTTTAGTACAGACATTATTAAAGGAGTTTTGTCAGGAATTTTGTCTTTGTTTTATCCAGCGCTTCATATTTGATTGCACTACCTCTAGCATTCGTCTAAATGGAGTAAAAGTGAACAGTTTGTCACTCAAAACGCTTCGTTAAGATATCTCTTCTTTGAGGTAGCAGAGAGGAGTTGAGAGACCGAACTACAGCAAGGTCTCTCCTAGCATCCTTGTTAGCCTATATGAGCAAATTTCTTATCCCAATAGTCGTAGTACACGTTAGGGCTACTTCGTGTAATGAAGGGCGAAGATTATTGAGTTCACGTTGTGAGGATGTAGTGGAATCAGCAATTAAGCGTGCTTCTACCTCTGCAATGAGAAATGAGCAGAGGTAGAAATTGGCTCATGAATGCTAGAGACACGTCTATTAACTTGCGCCAGCTTCGGGAGAGCTACAGCCATAGTCGTGACTATGAAGACTGAAGCATTTTGATCAACTCAGCACGCTGCTGGTCACTCAAACACTGAATAGACTGAAAAATCCCCTGTAAATCAGCCACATTCGTCATCACTGCCTCATCATCATTACCAGCATCAGCAAACAATAACTCATCAATCGCCC